>JAEUOS010000138.1 GCA_016790695.1 Burkholderiales bacterium | reverse complement strand
GACGCCGACCGGTTGCGCGCCGAATACGCGAGCTTCACCGGCGCCTCGAAACCCGGGACCAGGCGCTTGTACGAGTTGGTCGTCGAATTGGTGATCGCGTTCAGCGCGCGCGCGTGCTTGATGATGCCGCCGATGTAGTAGAGCGCGAATTCCGACAGCCCCGCGTAGCCGGTGCCGGCGAAAAGGTTCTTGCCGCCCTTCCAGATCGACTGGTGCACGTGCATGCCCGACCCGTTGTCGCCGACGATGGGCTTGGGCATGAACGTAGCCGTCTTGCCGTAGGCATGGGCGACGTTCATCACCGTGTACTTGAGGATCTGCAGCCAGTCGGCGCGCTGGACCAGGGGCGCGAACTTGGTGCCGATCTCGCACTGGCCGGCGTTGGCGACCTCGTGGTGATGCACCTCGACCTCGACGCCCTGCTGCTCGAGCAGCAGGCACATCTCGGAGCGCATGTCCTGCAGCTGATCGAGCGGCGCGACCGGGAAGTACCCGCCCTTGACGCCGATCCGCCCGCCGCTGTTGCCCTGTCCGTCGACGCGATCGTCGGTCTGCCACGAGGCCTCAGACGACCAGACCTGGCAGGAGGAGCCCGACATGTCGACGCGCCAGGCGACCGAGTCGAAGATGAAGAACTCCGGCTCCGGGCCGAAGTAGGCGACGTCGCCGATGCCGGTCGACTTGAGATAGGCCTCGGCGCGGTGCGCGAGCGCGCGCGGGTCGCGATCATAGCCCTTGCCGGTCGACGGCTCGTGCACGTCGCAGGTGAGGATCAGCGTGTTCTCGTCGGTAAACGGGTCCATGCGCGCCGACGCCGGGTCGGGCATGAGCAGCATGTCGGAGGCCTCGATGCCCTTCCAGCCGGCGATCGAGGAGCCGTCGAAGGCGTGGCCCTCGGTGAACTTGCTTTCGTCGAAGGCCTTGACCGGCACGGAAACGTGCTGTTCCTTCCCCTTGGTGTCGGTGAAGCGGAAGTCGACGAACGCGACCTCGTTGTCCTTCACCATCTTCATCACTTCGCCGGCATTCATCGCCATTTCCTTGTTCTCCTGAAAATTCGCGTTATCGATCCGCCATGGGCCGCTGCCGCGCCTGCCACGGGACCCCTACCCAAAAGCATCTTCTATGCCACGGCCGCCTGTATCATTCCGGCTCGGCGGCCGACCCGCAGTGCCGGCTCCCGCGCCTCAGGCGCACCTTGGAACTGATCGTCGAGCAGCGCATTGTCCCACAAGGCCCATGCACCAGCACGGCCACCCGAATGCACCAGTTTGGACAAGATGAGAATAATACGCACTGAAATAGTGCATTCTGACACTTCGGCCCTCGCACACCGTCGTTCGCGACGCCTGCCTGTCGCTGTAAGCTGGTGCACACCGGGCGCGCTGGCCCGCCGCGGCCTCACCCGCGGCGCCGGCTACGCGCTGGCGGCGCTCCTGCTGGCGGGGTCGTCCGGCATCCTGGCCCAGGCGCCGGTGCGTGACCGCAGCGAATCGGTGACCCCGCTCGAAGGCGCGCGCCGGGCAGCCGACGTCGCGCGCGACAACCTCGAGGCGGCGCAGCATCGCCAGGAGGCGGCGCTGGCACGCCAGCGCAAGGCGGACGAAGCGCTGGCCGCGGCGCAAAAGGAACAGGCCGCGGCGCGCGACGAAGGCGCGGCCGCCGCGGCGGCGCTGGCAGCCGCGCGCAAGGCCGAGGCCGACGCGCGCGAGGCCTTGGCGCGCACGCTGGAGTCGGGGCGCCGGCCGGCCGCACCCGCCGCGCCCAGATGATCTGCGGCGCGCGGAGCCGGCTGCTACAATGGCAGCTTGCCGTGCCAGCCTGCGGCCGACCCCCGCGCCCCAGCCACGCCCCGCCCGCGAAGAAGCCGCGGCTCCTGGCGGCCGATTCCCAACCCTGCGATCCACATGTCCTTTGATGCATTCGGCCTCGACCCGCTGATCCTGAAGGCGGTCGCCGAAGAAGGCTACACCGAGCCCACCCCGATCCAGGCGCAGGCCATTCCGGTGGTCCTGCAAGGCGGCGACGTCATGGGCGCCGCGCAGACCGGCACCGGCAAGACCGCGGGCTTCACGCTGCCGATCCTGCAGCTGCTCGCGCCGCACCAGAACGTCTCGCCGTCGCCGGCACGCCATCCGGTGCGCGCGCTGATCCTCCTGCCCACCCGCGAGCTGGCCCTGCAGGTCGCCGAGTCGGTGGCCACCTACGGCCGGCACATGCAGATCCGCTCGACCTGCGTGTTCGGCGGCGTCGACATCGGGCCGCAGCTGAAGATCGTGCGCGCCGGGGTCGAGATCCTGATCGCCACGCCGGGGCGCCTGCTCGACCACGTCGAGCACAAGAGCGTCAACCTGGGCCAGGTGCAGATCCTCGTGCTCGACGAGGCCGACCGCATGCTCGACATGGGATTCATGCCGGACATCAAGCGGATCATCGGCCTGCTGCCCGCGCAGCGCCAGAACCTGCTGTTCTCGGCCACCTTCTCCGACGAGATCAAGCGCCTGGCCGGCGGCATTCTGCGCAATCCCAAGGTGATCGAGGTGGCGCGGCGCAACGCCACCGCCGACAAGGTGCGCCAGGTCGCCTACGCCGTCGCGGCGGACGAGAAGCGCGCGCTGCTCAAGCACCTGGTCGAGACGCGCGACATCCGCCAGGCGATCGTGTTCTGCAACACCAAGCTCGGCACCGCGCGCCTGGCGCGGCACCTGGAGCGCGAGGGCCTGAAGGCCGAGGCCATCCACGGCGACAAGTCGCAACTCGAGCGCATCGCCGCGCTCGACAAGTTCAAGGCCGGCGAGGCGCACCTGCTGGTGGCCACCGACGTCGCCGCGCGTGGCCTGGACATCCAGGAAATGCCCTGCGTCATCAACTACGAGCTGCCGCATTCGCCCGAGGACTACGTGCACCGCATCGGCCGCACCGGCCGCGCCGGCGCCGAGGGCGACGCCATTTCGTTCTTCAGCGCCGACGAGGAACGCTACCTGATCGACATCGAGAAGCTGATCAAGGTCAAGATCGAGCGCGCCGCCGCGCGCGGCTTCGAGCCGGTCGCCGACGAGCCGCACTTCCACGCCGGCCGCCGCGAACGCAGCCGCGGCCGCTTCGACCGCGAGAGCCCGTCGCGCCACACGCGCAACGTCAAGACCGAGAAGGTCGACCCCTGGTTCCTCAAGCCCTACGAGGAAGGCACGGCGCCGACCTCCGCGCCGCCGGCCAAGGCGAACGAGCCGGCGCCGCCGGCAACGCCCGCGAGAAAGGCCGGCGTCGGCGCCCTTCTGGGCGGACTGGCCAAGAAGCCCTGAGGCTTGCGCCGGCGGCGGCGCGCGGGCCGCGGCTGCCGCCTCAGACGATGCCTTGCTCGCGGTAGGGTGCGCCGGCCATCACGCGCCGGTAGTCCAGGCGTGACAGGTCGAGGCTGACGTAGCGGCCGCCGACGATCAGTTCCGCCAGTGCCTGTCCGACGGCGGGCGCGTGCATCAGGCCATGGCCGGAGAATCCGGCAGCCACATAGAAGTTCTCGGCCCGGCCCGGCCAGTTGCCGAGGATCATGTTGCCGTCGAGTTCGTTCTCGTCGTAGAGGCCGGACCACTCCGACTTCAGCCGGAGGGCCTCGAACGCCGGCAGCCGATGCGCGAGCGCCGGCCACACGACCCGCGGGAAGTAGGTGTGATCGACGTCGAAGCGGTAGCCGCGCTGCTCGCTGCCGTCGACCAGACCCACCGAATAGCCGCGTCCCTCGGGCCGCAGCACCAGCCGATCGAGGTCCTTGATCAGCGGCAGGGGTTCGAGCGTGCCGGCGATCTCCACGTAGTGCTCGAAGCGGCGCATCGGACTGACCGGCAGCGCCATGCCGATCATTGCGCACACGTCGGCCGACCAGGCGCCCGCCGCGTTGACGACCGCCCCGGCCGCGATCTCCCGCCCCGACGCCAGGCGCACCGCGCCGACACGCGCACCGTCGCGTGCGATGCCGACCACGCGATCGCGGACATACGCGGCGCCCAGGTCCTGCGCCTTCCGGCGCAGGCCGGTCAGCACCGCATTGGGGTCGAGCCACCCGTCCCCGGGACTCCAGGCCGCCAGGGTCAGGTCGTCGGTCCGCATCGACGGGTAGCGCGCCCCGAGCGCGGCGCGGTCGAGCAGGTGCACCTCGACCCCGAGCGACTGCTGCAGGCGCGCGTTGCGTTCCAGGATCGGCGCGGCCCGCTCGTCGACGACGAACAGGTAGCCCCCCGCCTTCCAGCCCAGGTCGGGCGCCTCTCCCGCGACCGCGACCTGCTCGGCGAAGCGGTCGAAGAACGCCATGCTGGCCTGCGACATGCGGATGTTCTCGGGACACGAGAACAGGCGCCGCACGCCGCCGGTGGCGCGCGGGGTGGAGGCGAGCGCATAGGTCGGGTCCGGTTCGATCACGGTGACCGTCGGCGCGCGCGGCGCGCGCCGCAGGAACAGCGCGGCCGCGGACCCGATCGCGCCGCCGCCCACGATCAGGACGTCGGTCCGCGCCATCGTCGGGAAGCCGGGATGGCGGCCGCGCGCGGGCAGTCCGGCGGCGCGCCGCCGGCGCTCAGCGCCCGACCCAGCGCCCGACCTCGGCGCCGAATTCGATCAGGTCGTCGTGCCGGCCGCGACCGCTGCGCCGCAATTCGCCACTGGCCGTCGTGAGCACGAGTTCGGTCTCGCCGACCGCGCCGGCGACGAGCTTGTAGCCGCCCCAGCCGATGAAGGGCAGCATCAGCAGCCAGACCACGCCGGCCGGCACGTAGAGATAGCGTCCGTAGGCCTCGCCCTCGGGCGCCTTGTCGCTCATGCGCTTCTCGATCGCCATGCCGAGCCGGTTGAGGCCGGTCTCCATCGGACGATAGGCGGCGGCGAACGACAGCGCCAGCGCCAGGATCACCGCGCCGGCGACCGCACCGCCCAGGTCCCGCGCGAAGCCGGCCCGCACCGAGGTCAGCGCGCGCAGCGGAATGCTCTGTTCGGTCGCGCCGGCGCAGAGCACCAGGCGGCGCTCGGTCAGGGTCACCGTGCCGCCGAGCGGCCCGAAACCGAACGGGGCCTCGGCGACCAGCTTCTCGTCGGCAGCACGCTGCATTCAGGCTCGCGACGCCGCCAGCGCCTGGTCCAGGTCCCACAGGATGTCGTCGACGTTCTCGATGCCCACCGACAGGCGGATCATGTCGGGCGTGACGCCGGCCTTGGCCTGTTCCTCCTCGGAAAGCTGGCGGTGGGTGGTCGACGCCGGATGGATGATCAGCGTCTTGGCGTCGCCGATGTTGGCGAGGTGGCTCATGAACTGCGCCGCCTCGATGAACTTCTCGCCGGCCGCGAGCCCGCCCTTGACGCCGAAGGCGAGGATCGCCGACGGCCCCTTCGGCAGGTACCGGTTCGACAGCGCGTGATAGCGCGACGACGCGAGGCCCGGGTAGCTGACCCAGGCCACCTGCGGATGCGCGGCGAGGAACGCCGCCACCCGCTGCGCGTTGGCCACATGCCGGTCCATGCGCACGTGCAGGGTCTCGAGGCCCTGCAGCAGCAGCCACGCATTGAACGGGGAGATCGCGGGCCCGAAGGTCCGCACCACCTCCATGCGCGCCTTCATCGTGTAGCCGAAGTCGCCGAAGGTCTCGTAGAAGCGCACGCCGTGGTAGCCCCGCGACGGCTCGGTCATCTCCGGAAAATTGCCGTTGCCCCAGTCGAACCTGCCCGACTCCACCACCACCCCGCCCATGCTGGTGCCGTGGCCGCCGATGTACTTGGTCGCCGAATGCACGACCACGTCGGCGCCGTGCTCGAACGGGCGGCACAGGTAGGGCGAGGCCATGGTGTTGTCGATGATCAGCGGCAGCCCGTGGTCGTGCGCGACCTGCGCCACCGCGGCGATGTCGAGCACGTTGATCAGCGGATTGCCCAGGGTCTCGGCGTACAGCGCCTTCGTCCGCGGCGTGATCGCCCGGCGAAAGTTCTCCGGATCGTCGGCGTCGACGAAGTGGGTGCGAATCCCCAGCCGCTCGAAACCCACGGCGAACTGTCCGACCGTGCCGCCGTAGAGGGTCGACGACGAGACCAGCTCGTCGCCCTGCTTCATGATCGCGAGGATCGCCGTCATCTGCGCGGCCATGCCCGACGCGGTGGCGAGCGCCGCGCGCCCGCCCTCGAGCGCCGCCATGCGCTCCTCGAACACCGCGGTGGTCGGGTTCGACAGGCGCGTGTAGACGTTGCCGAAGGTCTGCAGGTTGAACAGGCTCGCCGCGTGCTCGGCCGAATCGAACACGAACGAGGTGGTCTGGTACAGCGGCACCGCGCGCGCGCCGGTGACGGCGTCGGGGATCTGGCCCGCGTGCAGCGCGAGGGTCTCGAAGGCGTAGTCGCGGTCGGGCATGGTCAGTTCGCGAGGTGGCGCGGGCGCTTGGCCGAGATCACGCGCGTGTTGACGCCGCACCAGCCGAGCCCGCCGAAGAGTCGCGCGTGCTCGATCTTCACGCAGCGGTCCATCACGCTGTCCATGCCGGCGGCACGCGCGAGCGCGTCGGCCTCGGCATTGGTCACGCCGAGCTGCTGCCACAGCACCCTGGCACCGATGGCGATCGCGTCGCGGGCGATGGGCACGATGTCGGCGGTCCTGCGGAAGCAGTCGACGATGTCGACCGCGAAGGGGATGTCCGTGAGCGCCGCGTAGCTCTTCTCGCCCAGGATCTCGGGATACTTCGGATTGACCGGCACGATGCGGTAGCCGTGCTCCTGCATGTACTTGGCGGCGAAGAAGCTGGGCCGGAACCAGTCGCCGGACAGGCCGACGACCGCGATGGTCCTGTTCTCGGCGAGGATGCGGCGCAGCGTGGGGATGTCGCTCATCGGCATGCGGCGGCGGTGACGTCGAATTTCAGTGTAGCACCGCGGGCGCGCCGGCCGCGCCGCACAGGTGGCGCCATGCGGCTGCCAGCGCCGCCGCGCGCGCGCGCGCCTCGAGGCCGGGCGCGCCGGTCTGCTTGGAGAGTTTCTCTCCGGACGCGCTGGTCACCACCGGGACATGCAGGTACTGCGGCACCGGGTAATCCAGCAGGCGGCACAGGAACACCTGGCGCGCGGTCGAGTCGAGCAGGTCGGCGCCGCGCACCACGTGGGTCACCCCCGCCGCGGCGTCGTCGACCACCACCGCGAGCTGGTAGGCCCACAGGCCATCGGCGCGCCGGAGCACGAAGTCGCCGACCTCGCGACCGAGGTGCTGCGCCTGCGGCCCCAGCAGCAGGTCGTCGAAGGCGATCGTCGCGTCGGGCACCCGGACGCGCCACGCGCGCGGCGCGCGTCCCGCCGGCACGCCGCCGCGGCAGGTGCCGGGATAGACCAGCTCGCGGCCGAACGCGTGCGCGCGCACCTGCGTCACCGAGTCGGCGATCTCGCGCCGGGTGCACGCGCACGGAAACACGCGGCCGGCCGCCGCCAGCCGGTCGAACGCCGCCTGGTAGGCCGCGCCGCGCGCGCTCTGCCAGACCACCTCGCCATCCCAGTCGAGACCGTAGGCGGCCAGGGTCTCCATGATCGCCGCCGCCGCGCCGGGCACGGTGCGCGGCAGGTCGACGTCCTCGATGCGCAGGCGCCAGACGCCGTCGTGGGCGCGCGCGTCGAGCCAGCTCGCCAGCGCCGCGACCAGCGACCCCGCATGCAGCGGGCCGGTCGGCGAGGGTGCGAAGCGGCCGACATAGCGCCGGCCGCCGGCGCGCCACGCCGCCACGCGCGGGGCATGCCTGGCCTTCCACGCCGCCACCATCTCCGAGAGCATGCGGGGATTATCGTGTAATGTGCGGCCGATGCCGGAACCGGCGAGCACGCCCGCCCCGCCCGCGCGCGCGTCGTCGCGGCGGCGCCTGCGCGTGGCCGCGCTGGTCCTGGCCGTCGCGGTCCTGATCACCACTGGAGGAGTGCACATGGGTCTGCTGTCCGGCTCCCGTCCGTCCGGCCTCGGCTTCAGCGGCGGCAGTTTCAAGCCCTGCTCGTGGAAGCCCAACTGCGTGTGTTCGACCGCCGATCCGAAGGCCGACGCCGGCCACTTCATCGAGCCGCTGGGCTTCGACGGCGATCCCGCCGCCGCCTGGCAGCGGCTCGCCGCCATCGTCAAGGCGGCGCCGCGCGTGAACGTGGTGACCGAGAATTCCGGCTACCTGCACGCCGAGTTCAGCTCCAGGACCATGGGTTTCGTCGACGACGTCGAGTTCGCGCTCGATGCCGCCGGACGCCGCATCCACGCGCGCTCCGCCTCGCGCCTCGGGGTGCGCGATTTCGGCGTGAACCGCGCCCGGGTCGAGGGCATCCGCGCGCGCTTCAACGCGGCCGGCTGAGTTCCCCGTCATCCCCAGCCGGACAGGAGCGCCCGGCGCAGCCGGGGGTCCTCGAGGCGCTTGAGAAACCAGCGCAGCGCGCGGCCGGCGCCCTGCGCGCGCCACGCGTAGTGGGTCAGCACCGGCGCACGCGTCGCCTCGACCGCCTTGAGCACCAGGCGCCCGGCCTTGACCTCCGGGCGCGCCGCGAACTCCGGCAGGAAACCGCAGCCCAGCCCCGCCACCTGCGCCGCGAGCTTGGCGCGCATGCTGGGCACCGTGAGGACGTCCTGCCCGGTCAGCAGCCCGGTCGAGAAGCGCGGCAGCGTGCGCGCGGTGTCGCCCACCGCCACCGCGCGATGGCGCTGGATCCGCTCCGCCGGCAGCGGCTCCGGCGCACGCGCCAGCGGATGGCGCGGCGACACCGCGAAGACGAAGCGGACCTCGCCGAGCGGGCGCGCCGCCAGCCCGTCGCCGGAACTCGCGGCGGTGCCGACGCCGATGGCCAGATCGGCGCGCCCCGACGACAGCGCCTCCCAGGTCCCGGTCAGCACCTCGCCGGTGATCCGCACCGCGGTGCCCCCGCCCGGCAGGTCGCCCTGCTCGGCATAGAAGTCGGCAAGCGCGCCGTTCAGGCGCGCCGGATCGAGCAGCGTGTCGACGACGATGCGCAGCTCGGGCTCCCAGCCGCTGCCGAAGCGCCGCACGCGCGCCTCGACCGCCGCCGCCGCGTCCAGCAGATGGCGCCCCTGCGCGAGCAGGTCGGCGCCCGCGGGCGTCAGGCGCGCGCGGTGCCCGCGCCGGTCGAACAGCAGGACGTCGAGCTCGTCCTCGAGCTTGCGCACCTGGTAGGTCAGCGCCGACGGCACGCGCGCGAGCGCCTGCGCCGCCTTGGCGAAGCTGCCGTGGCGGTCGATGGCGTCGAGCACGGCAAGCGCTTCGAGCGTCAGGATCATGGGGCGTCGCGATATTCAAAATATTTGAACAACGGGGTCAAATCCTACGCCTTGGAAAAGCGCCGCGCCATCGGTATCTTCGCGGCCTGTGCAATTGCGCGCATCGCCGCGAGGAGGACCCGATGATCACCCTGCGCCCGGCCGGAGAACGCGGCCACGCCAACCACGGCTGGCTCGATTCGTACCACTCGTTCTCCTTCGCCGACTACCACGACCCGGCGCACATGGGTTTCGGCCCCCTGCGCGTGATCAACGAGGACCGCATCGCACCGGGCACGGGCTTCGGCACGCACGGCCACCGCGACATGGAGATCATCAGCTACGTCCTGGCGGGCGAACTCGCGCACAAGGACAGCATGGGCAACGGCTCGGTGATCCGTCCCGGCGACGTGCAGCGCATGAGCGCCGGACGCGGCGTGATGCACTCCGAGTACAACCATGCGCGCGACGACACCACGCACTTCCTGCAGATCTGGATCCAGCCCGACGTGCGCGGCATCGCGCCCGGCTACGAGGAGAAGCACTTCGACGCCGCGGAGAAGCGCGGCCGCCTGCGCCTGGTCGCCTCGCGCGACGGCCGCGAAGGGTCGGTCCGGATCCACCAGGACGCGAAGCTCTATGCCGGCCTGTTCGGCGCGGGCGAAGCCGCAACGCTGGCGCTCGCGCCCGGCCGCCTCGGCTACGTGCACATGGCGCGCGGCGCGGCGAGCATCAACGGCCGGCGCCTGCAGGCCGGCGATGCCGCCAGGCTCGAGGACGAGGCGATGCTCGCCATCGACGAGGGCGCGGACGCCGAGGTGCTGGTGTTCGATCTGCCCGACATCTAGCCGCACCGCCTGCCGCGCCGCCTTCCGGGCCTGCCCGCCGTGCGCCGGCGGGACGGCCGGCCGCTTTCCCGCCCCCCATCGCATTCCGTCCCATCCCGCAAGGAGCTTCAAGATGACCCGCATCGCCATCGTTTACCACTCCGGCTACGGCCACACGAAGAAGCAGGCCGAGGCCGTGCGCGCCGGCGCCGCCGAACTCGCCGAGGCCGAGCTCATCGCCATCGACGCCGACGGCAACCTTCCCGACGGCGCCTGGCAGCGCCTCGAGGCCGCCGACGCCATCGTCTTCGGCACGCCGACCTACATGGGCATGGCGTCCTGGCAGTTCAAGAAGTTCGCCGACGCCTCCTCCAAGCCCTGGTTCGCGCAGAAGTGGAAGGACAAGATCGCCGCCGGCTTCACCAATTCGGCCACCATCAACGGCGACAAGGGCTCGACCCTGGCCTACCTGTTCACCCTCGCGCAGCAGCACGGCATGATCTGGGTCGGCACCGGCATGCTGCCCTCGAACAGCAAGGCGGCCCAGCGCAACGACCTCAACTGGCTCGGCGCATCGGCCGGCGCGATGGCGCAGTCGCCGTCGGACGCCAGCCCGGACGAGGGCCCGCTGCCCGGCGACCTCGAGACCGCGCGCGCCTTCGGCCGCCGCGTCGCCGGATTGACCGCGCGCTTCGCGCACGCGGCGGTGGCTGCCGAAGCGGCCTGACGGCCGGCGGCGCCGGCCCGGGCCGCCCGGCCCCGGATCCCGTCCTACGCCGCGGCGCGCATCGCGGCGCCGGCCGCGGCGACGCGTTCCAGATGGAAGTCGGCGTCGCCGTAGAGCGCCTGCGCGGCCGCGAGGCGCTTCACGTAGCGCCCGATCACGTACTCGTCGGTCATGCCGATCGCGCCGTGCATCTGCACCGCCTCCTGCCAGGCGTCGCGCGCGGCGTCGGCGACGAACGCCTTCGCCGCTGCGACCTGGCGCACCGCGGCCGCCGGATCGGCGCCGAACGCCTGCGCCGCGGCGCGGGTCAGCGCGCGCGCCTCCTCGACCGCGACGAAACAGTCGACCAGGCGATGCTGCAGCACCTGGTTGCCGGCGAGCACGCGGCCGAACTGCTTGCGCGTCTTCAGGTAGTCCAGCGTGACCTCGAAGGCGCGCGCCATCGCGCCGATGGTCTCGGCGCAGTGCGCGAGCGTGGCGCGGTCGAGCGCGCGCCACAGCGCGGCGCGCGCATCGGGCGCGCCGTCGAGGCGCTCGGCCGGGGCGCCGTCGAACGCGACGCGCGCGGCGCGGCTGCCGTCGATCAGGCCGTGCGCCGTCGTGCGGCAGCCGGCCGCGCCCGCCTCGACCAGGAACAGCGCCGGCGCTTCGTCGCCGGGCAGGCGCGCCGCGGCCACCAGCGCGTCGGCGCCCGGCGCGCCCAGCACCAGTTCCTTCACGCCGGTCAGCCGGAACCCGGACCCCGCGGCGACCGCCCGCGTCTCGACGCGCGCGGGATCGAAGCGCGCGCCCGGCTCCCATGCGGCGAACGCGATGCGCCTGTCGCCGCGCGCCGCGGCCGGCAGCCAGCGCGCGCGCTGCGCGGCCGTGCCGGCCTCGGCGAGGACGCCGGCGCCCAGCACCGCGCACGCCACCCAGGGCTCGAGCAGGTTGCCGCGGCCGAACTCCTCGGCCAGCACGCACAGATCGGCAGCCGATCCGCCCAGGCCCTCGTCCGCCTCGGCCAGCGGCAGCGCCAGCCAGCCCAGGTCGGCGAAGGCGCGCCAGCGCTCCGGCGTGCAGCCGTGCGCATGCGCGTCCCGTGCCGCGCGCGCGCCATCGTCCTCGGCGCGCTCGATGAACCTGCGCGCGCTGTCGGCGAGCATGGTCTGGTTCTCGTCCAGGGTGAAGAGGCTCATAGTCCGAGCACCTGCTTGGCGATGATGTTGTGCTGGATCTCGCTCGACCCGCCGGCGATCGTGTAGCCGCGCGAGAGGAAGCGCCGCGACGAGGCGGTCGCGGCCAGTTCGGGCAGGCCGAGCGCGTCGGCGCCGCCGTCGCCGTGCAGCGCCGCCGGGTCGAACGCGAGGGCCGCGGCGCCGAGCGCGTCGACCGCGAGCTGTTCCCAGAGCTGGATCAGCTGGCTGCCGCGCAGCTTGAGCATCGACACCTCGGCCCCGACCGGCTCGCCGTGCGCGGCGCGCTCGACGAAGCGCGCCGCGTTGGCCTCGAGCGCCAGCAGGCGCACCTCGAGCGCGGCGAAGCGCTTGCGAAACCACGACTGGTCGAACAGCGTCGCGCCGTCCGCGGTCGCGCGCATGCCGATCTCGCGCGCGCGCGCCATGCGCCGCTTGTTCTCGCCCACGCGCGCCAGCTTCAGGCGCTCGAATTCCAGCAGCGACTTGGCGACGGTCCAGCCGCGATTCTCCTGGCCGACCAGATTGGCGGCGGGCACCGCGACGTCGTCGAGGAACACCTCGTTGAACACCTCCCAGCCGTGGATGCCGCGGATCGGGCGCACCGTGATGCCCGGCGTCTTCATGTCGATCAGCAGGAACGAGATGCCCTCCTGCGCCTTGGCCTCGGCATCGGTGCGCACCAGGCAGAACATCCAGTCGGCGTACTGCGCGCCGGAGGTCCAGATCTTCGAGCCGTTGACGACGTACCGGTCGCCGCGGCGCTCGGCGCGGGTCTTGAGCGAGGCGAGGTCGGACCCGGCGTTGGGCTCGGAGTACCCCTGGCACCACCACTGCGTGCCGGCGGCGATCGCCGGCAGGAACGCGGCCTTCTGCGCGGCGTCGCCGTAGCGGATCAGCACCGGGCCGATCATGTCGAAGGTGATCGAATTGAGCTCGGGCGCGTCGTTGGTGCACATCTCCTCGTCGAACACGAGGCGCTGCGCGGCGCCCCAGCCCTGCCCGCCGGCCTCGACCGGCCAGTGCGGCACCAGGTATCCGCGCGCGGCCAGGCGCGCATGCCAGCGCTCGTACTGCTCGCGCGCGAGCTGCCGGCCCGCCCGCACGGTCGCGCGCACGTCGTCGGGCAGTTCGGCGCGCACGAACGCGCGCACCTGCGCGCGGAATGCCGCCAGCTCGGGGGTGTCAAACATGGCAGGGGTCCCTCGTGATCACGGCCGCAATCCCTTGGCGAACGCGCGCTTGGCGATCGACGCGCGGTGCACCTCCGAGGCGCCGTCGAAGATGCGGAACGGCCGCATCTGCCGCAGGATCGTCGACAGGGGCGCGTCCTCCGAGATCCCGAGCGCGCCGGTCATCTGCACGGCGGCGTCGGCGACGCGGTTGACCGCCTCGGAGACGAACACCTTGGCCATCGAGCTCTCGTGGCGGATCGACTCGCCGCGGTCGAGCCGGCACGCGACATCGCGCGTGATCAGGCGCGCCGCATAGAGGTCGATGTGGGCGTCGGCGACCAGCGCCTGCACCATCTGGTGCTCGGAGAGGCGCGCACCGAACGACTCCCGCTTCGCCGCGTACTGCTGCGCGGTCTGCATCGCGCGCGACGCCAGACCGATGAAGCGCATGCAGTGGAACAGGCGCGCGCCTTCCAGGCGCAGCTGCGCATGCTCGAGGCCGCGCCCCTCCTCGCCGACCAGCGCCTCCGGCCCGACCCGGCAGCCCTCGAGGCGGATCTCCGCATGGCCGCTGACCTCGAACGGCACCATCGTGGGCACCTCGCGCACGATGCGGAACCCCGGATTGTCGGTCTCGACGATGAACCACGACACGCCGGCATCGCTGCGCGCGACGACGATCGCGAACCTCGCGTGGCTGGCGCCGGAGATGAACCACTTGTGACCGTCGATGACCCAGCCGTCGCCGTCGCGCCGTGCGCGGGTCGACAGCATGCGCGGGTCCGACCCGACCCCGGGCGCCGGTTCGGTCATCGCGAAGCAGGAGCCGATCTCCCCCTTGGCGAGCGGCATCAGGTAACGCGCGCGCTGGTACGGCGTGGCCAGGCGGTCGAGCGCCATCACGTCGGGCTGGCCGGGCGGCGCGCAGAACAGGGCACCGGGCCCGAGGAAGCTGCGCCCCGCCTCCTCGAACACGCCGCAGCACTCCTCCCACGACAGCCCGAGGCCGCCGAGGTCCGGCGCCAGCCGCGGCGACCCGAGGCCGCGCGCCACCGCGCGCACGCGCAGCTGCCGCACCGTCTGGGCGACCCAGTGCCCGTCGTGGCCCCGCGTCAGGTCCTCGCGCGGGATCACCTCCTCGTCGATGAAGGCGCGCACGCTGGCGCGCAGGGAGGCGAACGCCTCCGCGCTGCGGGTCTGGCTCATGTCGTCCTTTCCGGCACCGGGCCGCAAACTTCGGAAAATCGTGCAAGATGGCGGCGCTCGGCCAACTGGAACGGACCCCGCATGACCATCCTGCTCATCCGCCACGGCGAAACACCGCTCAACGCCGCTCGCGTGATCCAGCCGCCCGACACCCCGCTGAGCGCGCGCGGCGAAGCGCAGGCCGAGGCGGTGGCGCGGCGCGTCGCCGCCATGGGCATTGCCGGCATACTCGCCAGCGACCTCGCGCGCGCGCAGATGACCGCGGCGCCGATCGCAGCGGCCACCGGCCTGGCGATCGAATCCGACCCGCTGCTGCGCGAGCGCAACTTCGGCGCGCTGCGCGGCCAGGCCTTCGACCAGTTCGATTTCGACCCGATCGCCATGGAAGACGCGCCGCCGGGCGGCGAGTCGGCCGCGGCATTCCGCGCGCGCGTCGCGCAGGCGCTCGCGCTCATCGCCGCGGTTCGCAATCGCCTCGGGGCGCCGCTCGCGGTGGTCACCCACGGGCTGGTGATCCGCACCATCGTCGAGCGCCTGGTGCGCGTCGCCGACGGCGCGACGGTCCCTGCACACCTGGCGAATACGTCGGTCACCGTGCTGTCAGCCGCGGCGCCACACGACGCCAGCCTCGTGTACTGCGCCGCCCATCTTGCGGGCGATGCCATCGACCACGGCCGCGGCCGCGCCGGCCTGTAGCGCAGCGATCACTTCTGGAAGGCCTTGGCGAAGCGCTCCCAGCGCTCGGTGTCGGAACGCAGGAAGTTGACGAAGTCGGCGCGGCCGAGGAAGGCGGCCTCGCCGCCCGCGTTGGCCAGCCGCCCCTGCACCTCGGCGGTCGCGGTGGCCGCGCCGACCGCGGCGGAGAGCCGGTCGATCGCCTCGGCCGGCGTGCCGGTCGGGACATGGAACGCGTACCAGGACAGCACGGTCACCTCCGGGAACCCGGCTTCGGCGATGGTCGGCACGTCCGGCAGCAGCGGCGAGCGCTTGTCGCTGGTGTTGGCGAGCGCGCGCAGCTTCCCGGAGGTCACCTGCGGGATCGCCACCGTCGAGGGGATGATCGACATGGTGAGCGCGCCGTTGACGAGGTCCGGGATCACCGGCGGCGCGCCCTTGTAGCCGATCGACTCGAAGGTCACGCCGGCGACCGCGGCGAGCATCTTGGTGGCCATCGACTGCGTGCTGCCGGTGCCGCCGTCGCCGATGGGCAGCTTGGGCTTGGCCTTGGCCATGGCGATGTAGTCCTTGACCGTCTTCGCCGGCGAATTGGCCGGGACCAGCATGAAGCTCGGTGACAGCGCGTAACGCGCCACCGGCGCGAACTGCTTCGGTTGCCAGCGCAGCCCGGACTCCAGCAGCGGATTGTTGATGAGGTAAGGCGCGGAAACCAGCAGGGTGTAGCCGTCGGCCGGCGCGTTGGCCACGAACTCGGCGGCGATGTTCGCTCCCGCGCCGGGCTTGGCTTCGACGACGAACGGCTGACCCAGGTCGGTGGCAAGCCGGATGGTGACCGCGCGGGTCATCACGTCGACGACGCCGCCCGCCGGATAGGGCACGATCACCTTGACCGGGCGCGTCGGCCATTGCGCGACGGCAGCCGGTGCCGAGAGTGCGAACAGCAGGCAAGTGAGCACAAGGCGCATGGGTTGTCTCCTGAATGGGATGCGGCGCCGCACGGACGGCGGCGGCAGCGCGCATTCTAGACCCTGCCACAATCGCGCATCCGCGCCCCGCCCAGGCCGCTTCCCGGCACCGCCCATGCTGACCCAGATCGCCATCTTCCTCGTCGCCGCCATCATCGCCGTCCCGCTGTCGCGCCGGTTGGGCCTCGGCGCGGTGCTCGGCTATCTGGGCGCCGGCATGGCGATCGGCCCGTGGGGCCTGAAGCTGGTCGACGACGTCGACACCATCCTCCACGTCTCCGAATTCGGCGTCATCCTGCTCCTGTTCGTGATCGGACTGGAGCTGCAGCCCTCGCGCCTGTGGGTGCTGCGCAAGCAGGTGTTCGGCCTCGGCGCGGCGCAGGTCGGCATCACCGCGCTGCTGCTCGGCGGCATCGCCCTGGCGTTCGGCTTCACCTGGCAGGCGGCGCTGATCGCCGGCGTCGGGCTGGCGATGTCCTCGACCGCGTTCGTGCTGCAGACGCTGGCCGAACGGAAGGAACTGACCACGCGCCACGGCCGCGAGAGCTTCGCCATCCTGCTGTTCCAGGACCTCGCGGTGATTCCGCTGCTGGCCGCGATCCCGTTCCTCGCGCATGCGCTGGGCAAGGCGGGCACGGCCCACGGCGGCGGCTGGCTCGACGCGTTGAAGGCGATCGCCGTGATCGCCGCGCTGGTGGTCTCCAGCCGGTTCCTGATCCGGCCGCTGTTTCGCGGCGTCGCCAGCCTCGGCGGCCGCGAGATCTTCACCGCCACCGCGCTTGCCATCGTCGTCGGCGTCACCCTGCTGATGGAGGTCGCCGGTCTCACCGCCTCGCTCGGCGCCTTCCTGGCCGGCATGCTGCTGGCGGACTCCGAGTACCGGCACGAACTGGAAGCCGACATCGAGCCCTTCAAGGGCCTGCTGATGGGCCTGTTCTTCATCGCGGTCGGCATGTCGGCCAACCTCGGCCTGCTGGCGGCACAGCCGCTGGCGGTCGCCGCCATCGTCGCCGGCATGGTCGCGATCAAGTTCGTCGTCCTCGTCGCCATCGCGCGCGCCGCCGGCACCGCCGCTTCCAGCGCGCGCAAGCTCGGCATCGCGCTCGCGCAGGGCGGCGAGTTCGCGTTCGTGCTCTTCGCCACCGCGGCCGGGGCGGGCATCTTCACCACGCAGGTGTCGCAACTCCTGGTGGTCGCGGTCACGGTCTCGATGCTGATCGCGCCGCTGCTCTTCGTCCTCGAGGACCGCGTGCTCGCGCCGCGGCTCGACCGCCGCGCCGAGCGCGCCTTCGACACCATCGCGCCGCAGGAGGGCCACGTGGTCGTCGCCGGCTACGGCCGCGTCGGGCAGATCGTCACCCGCGTCCTGTCGCTGAAGGGCGTGCCGTTCGTCGCGCTCGAGAAGGATGCCGACCAGGTCGACACCGTGCGCCGCTTCGGCGGCAAGCTCTATTTCGGCGACGCCACCCGCCTCGAACTGCTGCATGCGGCCAACCTCGGCGGCGCGCGGCTGTTCGTGCTCGCCATCGACGACGTCGAGGACTCGGTCAAGTGCGCGGCCCTGGTGCGGCACCACTTTCCGGCGCTGCCCGTCATCGCCCGCGCGCGCAACCGCCAGCATGCGCATCGGCTGGCCGAACTCGGCGTGACGCGCTACTACCGCGAGACCTGGCACAGCAGCCTGGAGATGGCGCTGCAGAGCCTGCTGCGGCTGGGCTTCGCGCAGTCCGAGGCCGCCATCGCCATCGCCCGCTTCCGCGACCACGACCTCGAACTGCTCAAGCGCCAGCAGGCGGTGCACAGCGACGAGAAGAAGCTGATGCAGACCACGCGCGAGGCGAGCGCGGA
>JAEUOS010000081.1 GCA_016790695.1 Burkholderiales bacterium | reverse complement strand
TCGCGCTATCCGCACCAGCTCTCCGGCGGCCAGAAGGCGCGCGTGGGCATCGCGCGCGCGCTCGCCGCGTCGCCGGAACTGCTGATCCTCGACGAACCGACCTCGGCGCTCGACGTCTCGGTGCAGGCGATCATCCTGCAGCTGCTTGCGCGCCTGCGCCGCGAACGCGGTCTGGCCTACCTGTTCGTGTCCCACGACCTGAACGTGGTGCGCCTGCTGTGCGACCAGGTCGTGGTCATGTACCTCGGGCGCGTCATCGAGACCGGTCCCGCGCGCGAGGTGTTCGCCGCGCCGCGCCACCCGTACACGCGCGCGCTCGTCTCGGCGATCCCGGCCGCGCCGGGCAGCGCGGCGACGGCGCGCATCCGCCTGTCCGGGGAGGTGCGCAGTCCGATCGACCCGGATCCGTCCGCCTGCCGGTTCCACGGGCGGTGCGACCAGGGCGCGCCGCGCTGCGGCGCGGAGATGCCGACCCTGCGCGCGGTCGGGGCGCAGCGCGCCGTGGCCTGCCACTTCGCATGAACGCCGCCGCCGCGCCGCGCGCGGCCGTCGAGGCCGCGCGCCGGAGCCCGGGCCTGGCGGCCGGCGTCTACGAAGGCATCAAGGCCGAGATCTTCGGCTTCCTGCTGCTGCCCGGCGATCGCTTCACCGAGGCGGAAGTCGCCGCCCGCATGCAGGTCAGTCGCACGCCGGTGCGCGAGGCCCTCTACCGGCTTGCCGCCGAGGGCTACCTCGAAGTCATGTTTCGCAGCGGCTGGCGCGTGCGCCCGATCGACTTCGCGCTGCTCGAGGAACTCTACGACCTGCGCGTCGTGCTCGAACTCGCCGCCGTGCGTCGCCTGTGCGACATGCCGGAGCGCGCCGCGCTCGATGCGCTCAAGGCGGGCTGGCTGGTGCCGCCGGACGAGCGCCTCACCGGCGCGCTGGAGGTCGCGCGCCTCGACGAGGCGTTTCACGCGACACTCGTCGACGCCGCGGGCAACGGCGAGATGGCGCGCGTGCATCGCGAGGTGACCGGGCGGATCCGGATCGTGCGCCGGCTCGATTTCACCAAGCCGCGCCGCATCGAGGCGACGTACCAGCAGCACGGCAAGATCCTGCGGGCGATCGTGCAGCGCAAGGCCGCGCAGGCGCAGATCCTGATCGCCGCCCATGTCGAGGAAAGCAAGGCCGAGGTGCGCAAGATCACCCTGCACATGCTGCACGAGGCCCGCGCGGTCGGCGCACGTCGCCGCGGCGGCGCCTGAGTCGGCCATGACAATGACATCAAAAGCGTGGATAATCAACGCTTTGCGTCGGCTCAAGGGGGGGGATGGCGCAGTCTGGCTGGTTGCGCGGGGCGTCGATCCAGACGCGGCTCTTGCTGTTGGCTGCGGCGATCGCGCTGCCGCTGTGCGCGATGGTCATCGGCGGCGCGTACCGGACGTTCCAGCAAGCCCAGGCCGAGGCGCTGGACGATGCGGTTGCGCGCGCCCGCCTGACCGCGGCCGCCGTTGACGACCAGGTCTTCAAGGTCGACGGGATGCTCGCATCGCTCGCGACCGCGCTCTCGGCGCGTTCGGAGGATGCGTCGCGCTCGGAAGCGGTGCTGACCGCGTTGCTGTCGCAGGTGCCGCCCGCGTTCGGGGCTTTGCGCCTGAGCGACGCCCAGGGCATGCCGATTGCCAGCGGCAGCGGCAGCCGCGGGTCGATCGCCGACCGCCGCCACTTTCGCCGCGCCATCGCCGTTCCCGGCCTCGCGATCGGCGAGGCGACGCGCGTTCCAGGCTCCGACGAATGGACGCTGGACCTGGCGCGCCGCATCGTCGGCGACGGCGGTGTCGCGGCCGGCGTGGTGTCGATCTCCACGCGCCTGCGCGCCCTGCAGGACCTGCTCGACGTGCGCGGCCTGCCCGCGGGCGCGGTGGTCACGCTGATCGACGAGCAGGGCGTGGTGCTCGCGCACACGCGCGAATTCGCCACCTGGGTCGGGCGCAAGCTCGACGACACCGCCGAACTCGCCTCGGGCGCCGGCACGGGCCGGGCAGCCGTGGTGCGCGTCTCGGCCGATGGCGGCGAATGGCTGTCGGCGGCGGCGGCGCTGACGGCGGCACCGTGGCACGTGCAGGTCAGCATTCCGATCGCGGAGGCGCTCGGCGGCGCGCGCCGCGAGTTCCGTGTGGCCTCGGCGCTGGCGGTGGGCATGTTCGCGCTGGCGCTGCTGCTGGCGTGGCGCATGGCCGGAGCCATGGCCGAGCCGCTGCGCCGTCTCGCCGAGGATGCGCACCGGATCGGCGAAGGCGGCGCGATGCGCCGCAGCGCGCGCGACGAGGGCGGCGAACTCGGCGAAGCGCTGCGCGCGCTCGACCGCCTGGCGGAACGCACCCGCGAGCGCCATGCGCAGCTGCGCGACGGGGAAGCCAAGTTTCGCGCCATGGTGGAGGCGTCGCCGGTCGGCATCTTCCTGGCGCGGCTCGACGGCAACACCATCTACACCAATCCGGCCTATCTGCGCATCCTCGGCCTGCCGGAGGCGGAGGCGCGCGACCTCGGCTGGATCCGCGCGATCCATCCCGAGGATCGCGACGGCGTGGCATCGGCCTGGCACAAGGCGATCGCCTCCGGCGCGCCGTACCATGGCCACGGCCGCTATCTGCACGCCGACGGCAAGGTGGTGTGGTGGCAGGTGCGCACCGCCGAGGTCCAGGTCGACGACAAGCTGGTCGGGCTGGTCGGCATGGTCGAGGACGTCACCGAGGTCCGCGAGGCGCAGGCGGCGCTGGCGGACAGCGAGCGCCGCTACCGCGCGATGTTCGCCTCCAATCCGCAGCCGATGTGGGTGTACGACGTCGAGACCCTGCGCTTCCTCGACGTCAACGACGCCGCGGTGGCGCACTACGGCTACAGCCGCGACGAATTCCGCGCGATGAGCGTGCTCGACATCCGTCCCGAGGAGGATCGCCGCCACTACGAGCGGCCCGGGATGCCGACGACGACCGGCACGGTGATGCAGGGCGTGCGGCGGCACCAGCGCAAGAACGGCCACCGCATCGAGGTCGAGGTCGCGTCGCACGACCTGATGTTCAAGGGCCGCCGCGCCGTGCACGTGCTGGTCAACGACGTCACCGAACGGTCGCGGGTGGAGCGCGAGATCCTCAAGCTGAACGCCGAGCTCGAGGAGCGCGTCGCGGCGCGCACCGCCGAGCTGACCGTGGCCAACAACGAACTGGAGGCGTTCACCTATTCGGTCGCGCACGACCTGCGCGCGCCCTTGCGCGGCATCGACGGCTTCTCGGCGCTGCTGGTGGAGAACAGCCACGCGATGCTCGACAGCGAAGGCGTGACCTACGTCGAGCGCATCCGCGATGCCAGCCAGCGCATGGGCGCGATGATCGCCGACTTGCTGGACCTGTCGCGGGTGTCGCGGCGCGAGCTGTTCAAGCTGCCGGTGGACCTGTCGGCGATGGCGCGCGAGATCCGCGACGAGCTGCAGCGCGTGCACCCGGAGCGCGCGGTCGAGTGGCGCATCGCCGACGGTCTGAAGGCGTCGTGCGATCCCGGGCTGATCCGGCTGGTGCTCGACAACCTGCTCGGCAACGCCTGGAAGTACAGCGCCGAGGCCGCCGCGCCCGTGATCGAGTTCGGCAGCCGTTCGGGGCCCGGCGGCCGGATCGAGTTCTACGTGCGCGACAACGGCGTCGGCTTCGACATGCAGTACGCCGGCAAGCTGTTCTCGGTGTTCCAGCGCCTGCATTCGGCGCAGAAATACGAGGGAACCGGCATCGGGCTCGCCACCGTCAAGCGCATCGTCGAGCGCCACGGCGGCGGCGTCGCCGGCCACGGCGAACTCGGCCGCGGCGCGACGTTCAGCTTCTGGCTGCCCGAGGCCTGAGACGCGGGAGCGTCAGCCCGGCGCGATCCGCGGCAGGGTCGGCTCGAGCAGGCCGCGGTTGCACAGGTCGGCCAGCCAGAGTTCGAGGTCCGCCGACGGCATGTCGATCGCCTCCTTGAGCTCGCTGAACGGACGCGTGTTGTCGCACAGCGACAGGAGCTTCAGGGTGCGCGGCGTCGCACCTTCGCCGCGCTTGACCAGCTGCTCGCCCGCGGGCGTGCGCGCATAGCAGCGCTCGAGGCGGATGCGGGCGGTCTTCTGCGGATCATGCGAACTCATGGGGGCGGCGCTGGGCGATCGGCGGGGGCGGACGAAGCGCCTATTCTAGGGCGGCGCAGGCGCGACTGGCAATGACGGCGGGTGATCGCGGCGCGGCGGCTGGCGCGCGCGGTGTTCAGGCCGGCGGCTGGGCCGCATCGCCGCGCTCGCCGCGACGCGACGGTGCGCCGGTCAGGCAGACACGGAAGCGCACCGGCAGGAAAACATTGCTGTAGTCGGGCTCGAGGACGTTGTCGGTCAGGCAGTCCGGGCATTGCGCATACCAGGTTCCGGCGACCAGGCGCGGCGTATCCAGCGGGGCATGGTCACAAACGGCGCAATGAAGCGTCTGCATGGCGTTCTCCTTGAGCGGACGGTCGACCCGGGATGACTCCTGAATTCATTATGCGGGGCAGCCCGGGGCGCCGGTGTGCGAATCGACACACTTGACACGAATTAACGAACCCCGGCGCGGAATTCTTGAAGCCTATCGGTGCTGCGACGCGGCATCGCAAGCGCCGTCGCGGCCGGCCGTGTCGCGGTCCGCGCGCCGCCCGATCTGCGCCGCGGCCCGCGTGAACGGACGGTGCCGTGCGTGAACGGACGGTGCCGCGCGTGCGTGTGCCGGCCGCGCGCGGGCAGACGGCGCCGTCAGGCCCTAGAATGCCGCCGGCAATGACGCAGCGACGCGATGAACGGCCCGACGGTCCGGCACACCTGCCGGCCGCGCCGCTGCGGCGCCTGGTCGGCCGCCTGCGCCGACTCGATCCGGCCGTGCGCGGCATGCTGTGGGCGATGTCCGCCGGCGCGGTGTTCAGCGTTCTCAACGCGCTGCTGCGGACCCTGGCGATGCAGCTCGATCCGATGCAGACGCAATTCCTGCGCTACGTGTTCGGCTGCGTCGTCCTGCTGCCGCTGGTGCTGCGCGGCGGCGTGGCCGCGTATCTGCCCCGTCGCATCGGCGGGCAGTTCGCGCGCGGCTTCGTGCACACGGTCGGGCTGGGGCTGTGGTTCACCGCGCTGCCGCACGTGCCGATGGCCGACATGACCGCACTGAGCTTCACCGGTCCGATCTTTCTCATGATCGGCGCCTTCCTGTTCTTTCGCGAGCCGATGCGCTGGGACCGCTGGGCCGCGGCGCTCGCGGGCTTCGCCGGCGTGCTGCTGGTGGTCGGGCCGCGATTGTCAGGGGAGGGCGGGCACTATCATCTGGTGATGCTGCTGGCGTCTCCGGTCTTCGCCGCGTCGGTGCTGCTCACCAAGTCGCTGACCCGCAACGAGAGCGCCGGGGTGATCGTCGTGTGGCAGGCGATCACGGTGTCGGTGTTCAGCCTGCCGCTGGCGCTGGGCAACTGGCAGCCGGTGTCCGGCTGGCAGTGGGCCGGGTTCGCGGCCTGCGGGGTGCTGGGCAGCGTCGGCAACTACTGCCAGACCCGCGCCTTGCACGTGACGGACGTCTCCGCGACCCAGCCGGTGCGCTTCCTGGACCTGGTCTGGGCGTCGGTGCTCGGATGGCTGATGTTCGCGGACATCCCCGGCATCAACGCGATCGCGGGCGGCCTGGTCATCGGCGTGGCGACGCTGTGGATCGCGCGGCGCGAGGCCGGGCAGGGGGGACGCCGCGGCTAGGTCCGCATCGCCGCCAGGCGCACCTGGATCGGCGACACGTTGAGCAGGCGGCCGACGGCCTCGTAGTCGTCGGGCAGGGCGGCGTTGCTCCAGCCCGCTGCCGAATGGCGCGCCAGGGCGACGGCGAGATTGACGTTGCGCACGCGCGGGTCTTCCGCGCAGCTCTCGTCGGTGATGCGGATCAGCAATTCGGGCAGGCGCCAGCGCAGCATCAGCGCGTGCTGGAGCGCGTTGACACCGGTGTTGTAGACCAGCTGCTGCGCCTCGATGCTGCGCATGCCGGGGTTGGCGGCCAGCAGCGCCTCGACCCGGGCGGCCAGGGCCGGCGCCACATGCCAGAGCAGCATCTCGGTGAACTCATGGAGCAGGGCGGCCACGCCGATGATCTCGGCGTCCAGGTCGTTGCGCCATACCGCCCATTCGGACGCGTAGGCCGAGGCGCGCTGCGCGCGCTTGAGCACCGCGGCGAGCCCGCTGCGGCCGGCCGCTGCCGCCTGCGGCGCCAGCGGTACGACGGCGAGGTCGGCGAAGGCGCGGAAGAATGGCGGGATACCCATCATCACCACGCAGCCGGTGACGTTCTCGACGTCGCTCACCTGCCGCCCGCGCCGAAGTTCCGCGAGGTGGCGAAACAGCTTGACGCACATCAGCGGGTCGCGCACGACGACCGCGGCGATGCTTTGGGCATCGATGGTGTCTTCCTGCGCCGCCAGCGAGGCGATCGCGCTCGCGGTGCGCGGAAGCACGGGAATCTCGACCTGGGCCAGGTACTCGACCCAGGCCGCCTGGTCGCGCAGGGGTGATTGAAGCTGATGAGCCATGACGCCGATCCGGGATTGACCGTCCTTGGCCTCGATAACGGCGCGCGGGGGCGCTGACTTGAGCGCCGCACCGGCGCCGCAATGCGGAGATCAGGCGGGGATTTCCACGCCAGATCGCGCGGTCAGGGCGGCGGGTCGCGGACGAACAGGGTTACCAGCGGCGTCGCGCCGACCTGACGGCTCCAGTGGCCATGCACCGCCGGATCGAAGGTCGCGCCGGCGGGCAGCGTGTCGGCCGAGTAGAAGTGCTCGCCCGGGCCGAACTGGCGCGTGCTGCCGTCCTGCAGGCCGATCTCCATGCAGCCGGAGAGGATGAACACCCATTGCGGCGTGCCGGTGCAGTGGAACTGGCTGCGAAAGCCGACCGGGCTCATGCGCAGCTGATAGCCCGCGCAGTCGAAGGTGCGCGAGAGCATCGACTGCGGCGTGCCTTCGTCGAGGCGGACCGGCGCCTGCGTGAAGCGGGCGCGGCCGTCGCTGCCGGTGACGAGAAGGGTCTTGGTGAATTCGGTCATGGCGCGGTCGATGGACGGAACCGGAAACGGGGCGGCCGGCCGCTAGAAGCGGCCGGCCTGGAAGTCGTCGATCGCCTGGCGGATCTCGGCGGCGGTGTTCATGACGAACGGCCCGTACTGGACGATCGGCTCGCCGAGCGGCCGGCCGCTGACGAGGATGAAGCGGCCGCCGTCGGGTCCGCCGACGGCGCCGACGCGCTCGCCGGGGCCGAGCACGGCCAGGTGGGTGGCGCGCACCGGCGTGGCGGCGTCACCGAAGCCGACCTCGCCCTCGAAGACATAGGCGAAGGCGGTATGTCCGGGGGCGATCGCGTGATCGAAGCGGGCGCCGGCCTCCAGCGTCGCATCGAGGTAGCCGGGGTCGGTGGCGACCGTCGACACCGGCCCGTCGGCCGCCGCGTACCGGCCCGCCAGCACCTTCACGACGAGCCCGCTCCCCGCCACCACGGGGACGCGATCGGCGGGGATGTCCTGGTAGCGCGGCGCGCACATCTTGTCGCGTGCGGGCAGGTTCACCCACAGCTGGAAGCCTGCCATGCGCCCGGATTCCTGCAGCGGCATCTCCGAGTGCACGATGCCGCGTCCCGCCGTCATCCATTGCACGCTGCCGGGCCCGAGATCGCCGGAATTGCCCTGGCTGTCGCGGTGCCGCATGCGGCCGGCGAGCATGTAGGTGACGGTCTCGAACCCGCGGTGCGGATGATCGGGAAATCCTGCGATGTAGTCGTCGGCACGGTCGCTGCCGAACGCATCGAGCATCAGGAAGGGGTCGAGGTTGGGCAGCTGCGGCTGGCCGATCACGCGCAGCATGCGCACGCCGGCACCGTCGCTGGCCGGCATGCCGCGCACGATGCGGGTCACGGGACGAAAAAGGGGGGTGCTGGTCGCGTGCATGCGGGCTCCGGTGCCTGCGTTGGGGCGCGGCGCCAGGCGCCGGCAAGCCCGCATGATAGCGGGCCCGTGCGCCCGCGTCCGGCTCAGGCGTCGAGCCGGTTGACGAGTTCGCCGCGTTCGAGTTCGCGCAGCGCGGCGCGCGAGACGCCGTGGAACAGCTCGCCCGGAACCTCGGCGCGCAGGTCCGGCATCAGCTGCGGATGATGGCTGCCGGCCCAGGCCACGAAATCGCGCCGCAGGTCGGCCAGCCGCGGGTCCTCGATGGCTTCGGCGACTTCGAGCAGGCGGATCCAGGCCCAGGCGCGCGGCTGCTCGGCAACCCGCTCGGCGAGCATCGACACCACCTTGGCCTCCTCGCCGTTGAGCATGCACAGGTCGACGTAGCCGGCAAGATCCTCGTCGGACAGTTCCTGGGTCGAGAGCGCGACGGCTTCGATCGCTTCCGCGCTGTCGCTCAGGAATGCGCGCCGGTCGGACGCGGACATGGCGGCCGGCGCGGCCCGGTCCGGGGATGCAGCGTGCGCCGGCGCGCCCGGGGGCGCGGCCGCCGGCGCGACGGCCGGCGCGGGAGCGGGTGCGGGGCGCGTGCGCGGCGCGGCCGGCTTGCGTCGCGCGATCATGTCGCGGATCCGCGCCACCTCGGCGTCCTGCTCGGCGCGCGGAATCCCGGGCAGACGGATGTCGACCTCCCGGCTGTCCATGATCGACGAGGTCGGCAACTGCGCGGTGAGGACGGTGTTGATGAGGCCCGGGACCGCGGTCAGGATCTCCATCAGCGGGCTCTTCGGCGGGATGCGGTGGCGCACGGTGAGAAGCTCGCGCACCAGCGGCAGCATCGCGTCGTACGGGATGCGGATGCGCTCGCGGTTGCGCCGGATGGTGGTCTCGAGGTTGCACGCGTTCGGCAGCGCCAGTCGCGCCTCGGTCTTGCGCAGGATCGCCTTCAGGTCGAGCAGGTAGAGCTTGCGCTTGTGCGGGTTGAGCGAGAACACGCACTCCAGCGGCGGCGGCGCCGTCTTGTCGGGGCGCCTGCCCACCAGCTTCAGGATGGCTTCGAGCATCGGATGGTCTTGGGAGTTCAGGCGGATGGGCCGGCGGCGCGCCATGGCAACCGCGCCGGCGCGAGACTGCCTGCCACGGGGGGATTATCGGCAGGCCGCCAGCGATCTTGAGACGCTGCGCCGGCCGCGCGGCAAAACCCCTTAAGATGCGGGTCGCGCCGGCCGGGCGCCGTCGCCGGGGGCCGGCGTCCCCCGATCCCATGCCGTTCTCGTCCCAACCCGTTCCCCGCTGGCTCGGCGTGCTGCTGCTGCTCGCGGTCGCCACCAGCTTCGGCGCCAACCACGTGGCCGCGCGCGTCGCGTTCGATCACGGCGCCAATGTGCTCGCCGCCGTCGCCTTCCGCTCCGGCGGCACTGCGGTGGCGGTCGCCGCGCTGATGCTGGTGCAAGGCGTGTCGATGCGCGCCGGCCGGGGCACCTGGGCGCGTGCGGGCATCGTCGGCGTGATCGTCGCCACGCAGAGCGTCTGCCTGTACTCGGCGGTCGCCCGCATTCCGGTGGCGCTGGCGCTCCTCGTGTTCAACACCTTCCCGCTCCTGCTGTCGCTGATCTCCTGGCTCTCGGGCGGCGAGCGCCCGTCACGCCGGATGCTGCTCGCGATGCCGGTCGCGCTGGCCGGGCTGACGCTCGCGCTCGATGCCGGCGGCTGGAGCACCGGCACCGGCGGCGTCGCCGGGCGCTGGGCCGAGATCGGCGCGGGGGTCGCCTTTGCGCTCGGCGCGGCGCTGTCGTTCGCGACGGCGCTGTTCCTGACCACGCGCTGGCTCGGCGGGGTCGACGGGCGCCTGCGCGCCTTCATGACCATGGGGACGGTCGCGCTGCTCGCGCTCACGGCCAGCGCCGCGGGCAGCGCGCTGGTGCTGCCGCGCGATGCCGTCGGCTGGGCCGGCATCGTGCTGCTCACGCTGTTCTACGGCGTCGCCTTCACCTCGCTGTTCGCCTTGCTGCCGCGCCTGGGGGCGGTCAACAATGCCGCACTGATGAATTTCGAGCCGATCGCGGTCCTGTTCATGGCATGGATCGTCCTCGGCCAGACCGTCACGCCGCTGCAGCTGGCGGGTGCGGCGATCGTCGTCGGTGCCATCGTGGCGATGGCGCTGGCAAAGGCATGACCTCATGACACGGCCGCGGCGCGCGCGCCGCGGCGCCACCGGGAGGAAATCGCAATGAACCGAAACCCGCTCGACGGATTCAGCGTGGACCGCGCCGCGATCCGCTACATCGGGAGCGACCTGCAGCGTCCCGAATGCATTCTCGCCGAGCCCGACGGCACCCTGTGGAGCGCGGATGCGCGCGGCGGCGTGATGCGCCTCGACCGCGACGGCACGCAGACGTTCATCGGCCAGCGCGCCGACGCGCGCTTCGGCAGCGCGCAGACGGGGACGGCGGCCGACCTCGAGTCCAAGTTCACCCAGGGCACGCTCCCCAACGGGCTCGCGTTCGCGCGCAACGGCGACATCCTCATCTCCAACTTCGGCACCGACCGGCTCGAGCTGATGACGCGGGACGGCGCCACGCGCACGCTGGTCGACCGCATCGACGGCGCGCCGATCGGCAAGGTCAACTTCGTGCTGCGCGACTCGAAGGACCGGATCTGGATCACCGTCTCGACCCGCGTCAACCCCTGGACCGCCGCCGCCGCCAGCCGGGTGCGCGATGGCTACATCGCGCTGGTCGACGATCGCGGCATCCGCGTGGTGGCCGACGGCTTCTGCTTCACCAACGAGATCCGGCTCGATGCGCGCGAGGAGTGGCTGTACATCGTCGAGACCACCGGCCCGCACATCACGCGCATGCGCGTCGGCGACGACGGCACGCTGTCGCGGCGCGAGATCTTCGGGCCGTCCGACCTCGGCGGCTACCCCGACGGCATCGCCTTCGACAGCTTCGGCAACCTCTGGTGCACGCTCGTGATGATCGACCAGCTGATCGCGCTGACCCCCGACGGCGACAGGCGCCTCCTGCTCGACGACGCGAGTCCGCAGAGTCTCGCGCGGTTCCGCCGTGCGATGGCCGACGGCGCAGTGACGACGGAACTGATGATGGCGACGCGCGGCACCATCGCTCCCTGGATGGCCTCGGTGACCTTCGGCGGTCCGGACCTCCGGACGGTCTACATCGGCAGCCTGATGGGCACGCGCATCCCGTACTTCACCGCGCCGGTGGCGGGATTGCCGATGGTGCACTGGCGCTGACGATCGGCCGCCGCACCGCGCCGGACGCGGTGCGCGGATCAGGCGCCGGGCAGGCGCGCCCGTGCCGTGTCGGTGATCGCGGCGACGCACGGGTGCCTGATGCGCCGTTCCGGCGAGATCACGAAGAAGTGCTCGACCAGTTCGGGCGCCCGGCCGACCACCTCGACGCCGTACTGGGACCGGATCTCCTGCTCGAGGAAGGTCGGTCCCGCGAACACCCCCTGGCCATGGCTGCCGAAGGCCTTCATCAGGGCGCCGTCGTCGAACTCGCCGATCACCGTCGGCGCGATGGCGAGCTGCCGGAACCAGGCATCGAGGTGCGTGCGGATCGAGGTGTCGCCGCCCGGCAGCAGGATCGGCGCCGACGCGAGGCAGGCGGGGAACTTTCCCTTGAGGCGCCGGCGCACCGCGGGCGCGGCGAAGAACGTCAGTCCGGAACTGCCAAGCTTGTGGCTGTAGGCCCGGAAGCTCGAATGCGCGGGCAGGGCGACGTCGGCGATCACGGCGTCGAGGCGATGCAGCGCCAGTTCCGACAGCAGGTTCTCGAGCTTCCACTCGCGGCACACCAGGCGCACCGGGTCGGCCAGGCGGGTGGCCGGTTCGAGCAGGTTGTAGGCGACCGTCTTCGGCACGGCGTCCGCGACGCCGACGCGGAACTCGGCGCGCCGCTGCCCGGCGCCCCTGAGCAGGCCCTCGAGCTCCTCGCCGAGGCTGAAGATCTCGTCGGCGTAGGCGAATGCCATCTTCCCGGTCTCGGTCATCGTCAGGCTGCGGCCGGACTTGCGGAGGAGCGGCTTGCCGAGCGCTTCCTCGAGCAGCGCGACCTGTCCGCTGACCGTTTGTGGCGTGACGTGGAGGCGCTCGCCGGCGCGCATCACGCCGCCTTCCTTGACCAGCGCCCAGAAGTAGTGCAGATGCTTGAAGTTGAGGGCCATTGAAATATCGAGAAAAGCGAAATTTATAGTAGGAAAATCTAATTTACACGAAATGACTGCATGGCTAGAGTCGTGCCATCACGAACCGGAGACGGAGGAACGAGGAATGAAGGACGTCCGAATCACCAGCCACGGCTTCACCGCCACCACCGCGATCCGCACGCATGTCCGCAAGCGGCTCGGCTTCGCCCTCGACCGACTGTCGGGGCGCATCGATCACGTGTCGGTGACGCTCACCGACGTCAACGGCCCGCGGCACGGCGTCGACAAGAGCTGTCTGGTGCGCATCGTCGCGGCCGGCCGCGAGCTCGTCTGCGCCACGGTGGACAGCGATGTCTATCGTCTGATCGACCGCGCCGCCGAGCGCGCCGGCAGGCTGCTGCGTCGCGATGCGGCGCGCAGCATCGAAAGCCGCCGCACGCCGCGCGCCCCGGCGCGCCGCCTGCCCGTCGGTTTCGCCTGAGGAGCCCGCGGATGAGATCGAATGAACGGACCCCCGAGGGAGCCGCAGCCCGGCTGACGGTGCTGGCCCTGCTGGCGGACGGCGATTTCGGGGTCACGGAGATCGGTCTGCTCGAGCGCCTGCGCGCCTTCGACGTGCTCGCCATCGGTCGCAGCGAATTTCTTGATGTCGCGGCGGCGTTCTGCACCGAACTGCGCGGCGACGCGCCTGCGCGCGAGGCGCGGCCGTATCTGAGCGTCGATGCGCACCGGATTCGCCGGCTGCTCGCGCGCATCGACGACCCCGCGACCCGGCGCGCGATCGCCTGCCTGATCCTGCAGATCGTGCGGGCGGACGGCCGCATCTGTGCGGGCGAATCCCTGCTGCTGTGGGAAATGCTCGACGCCTGGGATCTCCGCCTCGCCGACGTGGCGGCGCTGACCCTCGGCGCCGGTGCGCCCGGGGTTCTCCCGCGCGCACCGCGGATGTCCCGCCGGCCGCCCCGGGTCGCCGGGCCGCGCCACGCCATCGGCGCGCCGGCGATCTGAGGAGGACGCATGAGGATCGATGGCCGGCGGGCCCCTCGTTCGCCGGCGTGCGCGCGAAGGCCGATGCGGGTCGCGGTGCTGGCCGGCTGGTGCGCGATGCTTGCCGCGCCGGCGGCGGCGACGCAGGTGTTCAAGCAGGCGGACGGTGAGGGGCGCGTGACTTACGCGGATCGCGCGTTGCCCGACAAGCGGGTGATCCGCACGATGGATCTGCCGCGCGCGAGCGACGCCGAACGCGCCGAGATCGAGGTCCGCCGGCAGGCGATCGCCGGCGAGGCCGAGGCGCTGCGCGAGCGGCTGCGCCAGCGCAGCGCGGCGCTCGACCGCAACGCGCTGGAGATCCGCCTGGCCAGCCGGATGCTCGGCGAGGCGCAGCGCGCGCTCGAAAGCGGACTGGCGCCGCAACCGGGCGAGCGCACCGGGCGCCGTTTCAATGACGCCTACTTCACGCGCATCGCGGGCCTCGAGCAGCGCCTGGTCGATGCACGCGCGCGTCTCGACCGGGCCTACGCGGAGCGCGACGACTTCCGGTAGCGCGCGGTCGGCGGCAGCGCCGGCCGGCGTGTGGCGCGACGATGTAAGCTTTCGGGATGGCGGATCCCGGGACTCGACCCAACGCGCGCCGCAGCGCGGGGCTGGCGCCGGCCCTGTGCACGGCGGCGCTGCTGTGCCTGGCGCCGGCGCCCGGGCCGGTGCTGGCGGCAGACCTTGTCGCCGGCCCGATGGCCGGCCATCGCGATGCGCGCTCGACCCTGATCTGGCTGCAGGCGGACGGACCGGCATCGGCGCGGATCGAATACTGGCCGGAGGGCGGCGGCAGGCGCAAGGCCACGGCCGCGGTGCGCCTCGAGGCCGGCGCGCAGTTCGCCGCGCAGATCGCCGTCGACGGGCTCGCTCCCGGCACCACCTACCAGTATCGCGTGCTCCTCGATGCGCGCGAGGCGCGGCTGCCGCAGACGCCGGCATTCCGGACCGAAGGTCTGTGGCAGTGGCGCAATCACTCGTACAACCCGGCCCTGGGTCACCAGCCGCGCGATTTTCGCGTCGCCTTCGGCAGTTGCGCCTACGTCAACGATCCGCCGTTCGACCGCTCGATCCGGCCCGGCGGCCCGTACGGCGGCGGCTACGGCATCTTCGATCGCATCGCCCAGGCGCGGCCGGACCTCATGCTCTGGCTGGGCGACAACACCTACCTGCGCGAGGCCGACTACGGCAGCCCCGGCGCGATCGCGGCGCGCTACCGCCGCGACCGTGCCCATCCCTCGCTGCAGGCGCTGCTGCGGACCGGGCACCACTACGCGATCTGGGACGACCACGACTTCGGCCCGAACGACGCCAACGCCAGCTTCACCTACAAGGCCGAGGCGCTCGAGGTGTTCCGGCGCTACTGGCCCAACGGCGCGGGCGGCATGCCGGGCACGCCGGGCATCTTCCGCGTCGTCAGCCACTACGACGTCGACTTCTTCCTGCTCGACACCCGCTTCCACCGCGATGCCGACGCCGCCCAGGGGCTCGAGCACAAGTCGATGCTGGGCGCGGCGCAGCTGCGCTGGCTGAAGAACGCGCTCATCGCCTCGACGGCGAACTTCCGCGTGATCGTCGCAGGCGGCCAGATGCTGAAGACGGTGCCGGCCAAGGTCGAGGGATGGAGCCACTTCGCCGAGGAGCGCCGCGCTTTCCTCGAGTGGCTCGCCGACAACCGCGTGCCGGGCGTGCTGTTCCTCTCCGGTGACCGCCACCACACGGTGCTCACGCGGCTGCCGCGCGAGGACGCCTATCCGCTGTTCGATTTCACCTGCTCGCCCCTGACCGCGGGGGCGCACGCGCCGCGCGCCGCCGAGGACATGGCGCTGGCCGAGCCCGGCACGCTGGTCGCGCGGCGCAATTTCTGCACCATCGACGTCGGCGGCCCGTGGGGCGAGCGGACCCTGACGCTGCGCGCGCACGACGGCGACGGCCACGAGCTCTGGAAGCGCGAGCTCGGGGCACGCGAACTGCGCTACGTGCGCTAGGCGGCGCCGCGCACCGCGCGAGGGAGCGGCGGGCCTTTGGTGTAAAATCCAAATTTCCGAAGACGTCAGCTCATGACCAAATACGTTTTCGTCACCGGCGGCGTGGTGTCCTCCCTGGGAAAGGGTATCGCCGCCGCATCCCTCGCCGCCATCCTCGAATCGCGCGGCATCCGCGTCACCAACCTCAAGCTCGATCCCTACATCAACGTCGACCCGGGCACGATGAGCCCGTTCCAGCACGGCGAGGTGTTCGTCACGGAGGACGGCGCGGAGACCGACCTGGACCTCGGCCACTACGAGCGCTTCTCGTCGGCCCGCATGCGGCGCTCGAACAACTTCACCACCGGCCAGATCTACGAGTCGGTGATCAAGAAGGAGCGGCGCGGCGAGTATCTGGGCCGCACCGTGCAGGTGATCCCGCACATCACCGACGAGATCAAGGCCTTCATCCGGCGCGGCGCGGGCGAGGGGACGCCGCACCAGGCCGAGGTCGCCATCGTCGAGGTCGGCGGTACGGTGGGCGACATCGAGTCGCTGCCCTTCCTCGAGGCGATCCGGCAGATGGGCCTGGAGATGCCGCGCGAGGACACCTGCTACCTGCACCTGACGCTGGTGCCGTACATTGCCTCGGCGGGCGAGATCAAGACCAAGCCGACCCAGCATTCGGTCAAGGAGCTGCGCGAGATCGGGATCCAGGCCGACGCGCTGCTGTGCCGGTCCGACCGCGCCATTCCGGAGGAGGAGCGCCGCAAGATCGCGCTGTTCTGCAATGTCGCCGCGCGCGCCGTCGTCTCGGTGTGGGACGTGGATTCGATCTACAAGGTGCCGATGGTGCTGCACGAGCAGATGCTCGACGAGATCGTCTGCCACAAGCTCGACATCGTCGCGCGCCCGGCCGACCTGTCGCCGTGGCACGGGCTGGTCGACGCGCTCGAGCATCCGCGCGAGACCGTCACCATCGCGATGGTCGGCAAGTACATCGACCTCGCCGATTCCTACAAGTCGCTCAACGAGGCGCTGACCCATGCCGGCATCCACACGCGCTCGCGCGTGGCGATCCGGTACGTCGACTCGGAGGCGCTGGGCGCGGGCGACGAGAGCGCGGTGGCCGCGGCGCTCGATGGCGTCGACGCGGTGCTGGTGCCCGGCGGCTTCGGGGTGCGCGGCGTCGAGGGCAAGATCCGCGCGATCCGCCACGCGCGCGAGAACCGCATGCCCTACCTCGGCATCTGCCTCGGCATGCAGCTCGCGGTGATCGAGTACGCCCGCCACATGGCCGGGCTCGCCGGCGCCAACAGCACCGAGTTCGACCCCGACTCGCCGCACCCGGTGGTGGCCCTGATCACCGAATGGCAGGATCGCGACGGCCGCATCGAGCGCCGCAGCGCCAGTTCGGACCTGGGCGGCACCATGCGCCTGGGCGCGCAGCCGGCCGACCTGGTGCCGGGCACCCGCGTGGCCGCGGTCTACGGGACGGCGCAGATCAACGAGCGCCACCGCCACCGCTACGAGGTCAACAACCACTACCTGCCGCAGATCGAGGCCGCGGGCCTGCGGGTGTCGGCGCGCGCGCGCGCGGCGTCCACCGGCGAGGCCCTGTGCGAGATGGTCGAGCTGCCGGACCACCCGTGGTTCATCGGCTGCCAGTTCCACCCGGAGTTCGCCTCGACGCCGCGCGCGGGGCATCCGCTGTTCAAGGCGTTCATCGAGGCCGCGCTGGCCGCGCGCACGGCCGCGCGCGCGCCGGCGCGCGCGCTCGTCGGGCAGGCCGCCTGAGGGCGCGCGACGCGATGCGCCTGTGCGGATTCGACGCCGGCCTGGACGCGCCGCTGTTCCTGATCGCCGGACCCTGCGTGGTCGAGTCGCGCGAGATGGCGCTCGACACCGCGGCCGCGCTCCGGGAGCTGACCGCCGCGCTCGGCCTGCCCTTCATCTACAAGTCCTCGTACGACAAGGCCAACCGCAGTTCCGGCAAGTCGTTCCGGGGTCCGGGCCGGGAGCGCGGTCTCGAGATCCTCGCCGAGGTGCGCGCGCGCGTCGGCGTGCCGGTCCTGACCGACGTCCATGACGCCGGCGAGATCGCGGACGCGGCCGCCGTCGTCGACGTGCTGCAGACGCCCGCGTTCCTGTGCCGTCAGACCGACTTCATCCACGCGGTGGCCCGCGCCGGCAAGCCGGTCAACATCAAGAAGGGCCAGTTCCTCTCCCCCTGGGAGATGAAGAACGTGGTCGACAAGGCGCGCGAGGCGGCGCGCGAGGCCAGCCCCGGCGACCCGGCCGCGGCCGACCGGATCCTGGTCTGCGAGCGCGGCGCCTCGTTCGGCTACAACAACCTGGTCTCGGACATGCGCTCGCTCGCCGTCATGCGCGCGACCGGCTGCCCGGTGGTGTTCGATGCCACCCACTCGGTGCAGCAGCCCGGCGGCATGGGCGACCGCTCCGGCGGACAGCGCGAGTTCGTGCCGGTGCTCGCGCGCGCCGCCGTCGCCGCCGGCATCGCGGGGCTGTTCATGGAGACCCATCCCGATCCCGACCGTGCGCTGTCCGACGGCCCCAATGCCTGGCCGCTCGGACGGATGCGCGGCCTGCTTGAAACGCTGATGGAAATCGATGCCGTGGCCAAGCGGCACGGTTTCGCCGAACTCGATCTCTGAGGCCCTGCCGCAAGCCGGAGCCGCCCAACCCATTTCCGGAGGAACCCCAATGAGCGCCATTGTTGACATCATCGGCCGCGAGGTCATCGACAGCCGCGGCAACCCGACGGTCGAGTGCGACGTGCTGCTCGAGTCGGGCTCGATGGGGCGCGCCGCCGTGCCGTCCGGCGCCTCGACCGGCTCGCGCGAGGCGATCGAGCTGCGCGACGGCGACCGCGACCGCTACATGGGCAAGGGCGTGCTGAAGGCGGTCGAGAACATCAACACCGAGATCGCCGAGGCCGTCGCCGGCCTCGACGCCAACGAGCAGGCCTTCCTCGACAAGACGCTGATCGATCTCGACGGCACCGAGAACAAGGGCCGGCTCGGTGCCAACGCGCTCCTGGCGGTCTCGATGGCCACCGCGCGCGCGGCGGCCGAGGAGACCGGCCTGCCGCTGTACCGCTACCTCGGCGGTTCCGGCGGGATGCAGCTGCCGGTGCCGATGATGAACGTGATCAACGGCGGCGCGCACGCGGACAACAATCTCGACCTGCAGGAGTTCATGATCATCCCGGTGGGTGCGCCGACCTTCCGCGAGGCGGTGCGCTACGGCGCGCAGGTGTTCCACACGCTCAAGAAGATCCTGCACGACCGCAAGCTGACCACCGCGGTGGGTGACGAGGGCGGCTTCGCCCCGTCGGTCGAGAACCACGAGGCGGCGATCAAGCTCATCCTCGAGGCGATCGAGAAGGCGGGCTTCGAGCCGGGCACCCAGATCGCGCTGGGGCTGGACTGCGCGGCCAGCGAGTTCTACCGGGACGGCAAGTACCACCTCGAAGGCGACGGGCTCGTGCTGTCGGCCGGCCAGTTCGCGGACTACCTCGCGACCTGGTGCGACAAGTATCCGATCCTGTCGATCGAGGACGGCATGGCCGAGGGCGACTGGGACGGCTGGAAGCTGCTCACCGACCGCCTCGGCAGGAAGGTGCAGATCGTCGGCGACGACCTGTTCGTCACCAATCCGAAGATCCTGCGCGAGGGCATCGCGCGCGGCATCGCCAATTCGATCCTCATCAAGGTCAACCAGATCGGCACGCTCTCGGAGACCTTCGCCGCGATCGAGACCGCCAAGCGCGCCGGCTACACCGCGGTGGTGTCACACCGCTCCGGCGAGACCGAGGACTCGACCATCGCCGACATCGCCGTCGGCACCAACGCGCTGCAGATCAAGACCGGCTCGATGAGCCGCAGCGACCGCATCGCCAAGTACAACCAGCTGCTGCGCATCGAGGAGGACCTGGGCGAGGTGGCCGGCTATCCCGGGCGCGCGGCGTTCTACAACCTGCGCTAGGACGCCGGGCGCGAAGCGCGGGCGGGGCCGATGAATCGCGTGCTCACCGTCGTCTTCGCGGGGCTGATCGCGCTCCTGCAATACCCGCTGTGGCTGGGCAAGGGCGGCTGGATGCGCGCCTGGGACCTCGACCGCCAGGTCGCGGCGCAGCAGGGCGTCAACGCCGGGCTCGTCCGGCGCAACAATGCGCTCGAGGCCGAGGTGCGTGACCTCAAGAACGGCCTCGGTGCGATCGAGGAGCGCGCGCGCTTCGAGCTGGGCATGATCAAGGACGACGAAGTGTTCTTCCAGATTCTCGAAGCGCCGCCGGCGGCCAGGCCGCCGGGCCCGCCCGCGCCGCGCTAGGCGCGCCGGATGCGCCGGAGCCGCCGCGGCACGCCGTCCGGCCGCGCCTGACGTCCCCGCCCCCCGGAACCGCCTTGGCAGAGACGCCCTCCCCACGGAACGACCGCGAGGAACCCGCGCCCGCGCCGCCGGCGCCGCGCACCTCGCCGCTGGCGCCGTTCGGCGATCCGGTGTTCCGGATGCTGTGGACGGTCTGGTTCGCCGCCAACATCGCGACCTGGATGAACGACGTCGCCGCCGCCTGGGTGATGACCTCGCTCACGACCAAGCCGCTCTGGGTGGCGCTGGTGCAGACCGCGGCGACGCTGCCGGTGTTCCTGTTCGGGCTGGCCAGCGGCGCGCTGGCCGACAGCATCGACCGCAAGCGCTACCTGCTGTTCACCCAGGGCTGGGTGGCGGTGGTCGCGCTGCTGACCTGCGCGCTGCTCCTGGCGGGCCAGATGTCGCCGCCGCTGCTCCTGGTGCTGATGTTCGCCAACGGCGTCGGCCTGGCGATGCGCTGGCCGGTCTACTCGGCGATCATCCCCGAGGTGGTGCCGCGCGCGCAATTGCCCTCGGCGATGGCCCTGAACGGCGTGTCGGCGAACGCCTCGCGCATCGTCGGGCCGCTGCTGGCGGGCGCGATCATCGCGGCCGCCGGCAGCGCCTGGGTGTTCGTGCTCAATGCCGTCCTCGCCGTGGTCTCGATCACGTTCCTCGCGCGCTGGCCGCGCGTGCACAGGCCCAGCCCGCTCGGACGCGAGCCGCTGCTCTCCGGCATGCGGGTCGGACTGCAGTTCGTCGCGCAGTCGGCGCGCCTGAAGGCGGTGCTGGTGCGCATCGCGCTCTATTTCTTCCATTCGGCCGCGCTGTTGGCGCTGCTGCCGCTCGAGGCACGCCGCCTCGGCGGCGAGGGCGGCGGCGCCGGCACCTACACCCTGCTCCTGGCGTCGATGGGTGCCGGCGCGATCGCCTCGGCGGCGTTCCTGCCGCGCCTGCGCCGCGTCTTCTCGCGCGACGCCCTGGTGCTGGCCGGCACGGTGGTGCAGGCGCTCGCCACCGTGTGCGTCGCGTTCGCGCCCCATGCGGGCGTGGCGGCGCCCGCGATGTTCGCCGCCGGCGTCGCCTGGCTGTCGACGGTCAACTCGCTCGGGGTGTCGGCGCAGCTGGCGCTGCCCGACTGGGTGCGCGCGCGCGGCATGTCGGTCTACCAGATGGCGGTCATGGGCGGCAGCGCGCTCGGCGCGGCGCTCTGGGGGCAGGTGGCGACGATGACCTCGCTCACCACCAGCCTTGCGATCGCGGCCGCGAGCGGCGTGCTGACCATGGTCGCGGGCGCGCTCCTGGTGGTCGACCGCAAGATCGAGGAGGACCTGTCGCGCTCGTCGGTGCTGAAGGCGCCCGATGCCGAGGCGCCGGCGGTCGACGGGCGCATCGTGGTCGACATCGAGTTCCACATCGACCCGGCGCGCGCCGGCGAATTCCGCGTGCTGATGCAGGAGAGCCGCCGCAGCCGGCTGCGCCAGGGCGCGCTCGACTGGGACCTGCTTTCCGACGTGCATGATCCGGGGCGCTTCGTCGAGCGCATCGTCGACGAGAACTGGACCGAGCACCTGCGGCGCTTCGACCGCGTGACCGCCGCCGACATCACGCTGCGCGAGCGCAAGCTCGCCTTCCACCAGGGCGAGTCGCCGCCGCGCATCTCGCGCTGGGTCAGCGATCCGTCGGCGCGCGGCTGAACCGGCCGCGGCCGGGCGCCCTCAGGTCTGGCGCGGATCCGCCGCCGCCAGTCCCATCACCTTCTTCGGCGGATACTTCTTGAACGTCGCCAGGTGCGACCGGATGCCGAGCTGGAACGCCTCCATGTACGCGAGCTTGCGCGTCATGTAGTTGTGCGACTCCTTCGGGTCCAGGTACAGGTTGTAGAGCTTGGCGTAGGCGTGTTCCTGCAGCACGCCGGTGAAGCCGCCGGGGGCCCAGGCGCCGGCCTCGTCGTCGCTGGTCGAGCGCAGCATCATCTTGTACTCGCCGCAGCGCAGCGCCGAGAAGTGCTGCATCAGCCAGTAGTAGTGGTACTTGCGGTTCGAGTCGCCGCCGGGCGCGAGCAGGAACGAGGACTGGTCGACGCCGTCGATGTAGCGGTCGGTCGGCAGCTGCAGGCCGTCGCCGGCCAGCGCGGCCAGCGTCGGCAGGATGTCGGAGAAGTTCATGATGCCGTCGCTGGCCTGGCCGGCCTCGATCATGCCGGGCCACACCAGGATGCCCGGCACGCGCACGCCGCCCTCCCAGGTCGAGCCCTTGGAGCAGCGGAACGGCGTGAAGGCGGCGTCGGGCCAGGTCTCCATGTGCGGGCCGTTGTCGGAGGAGATGAAGATCAGCGTGTCCTCCGCCTGGCCGGTCTCGCGCAGCACCGCGGTCAGGCGCGAGATGATGTCGTCGAGCTCGATCAGCGTGTCCTTGTACGGGTGCTTCGCGGGCGAGGACGCGAGGAATTTCTCGTGCGGGTAGTTGTCGAAGTGCGCGCCGCGCGTGCAGTGGTAGAGCAGCCAAGGCTCCTTCCTGCCGGCGCGCGCGCGGATGAAGTCCGACGAATAGGCGCACCACTTGTCGTCGAGCAGCGACAGCACCGGGATCGTGACCTCCTCGACGTTGACCGCCTCGCCGCCCTTCTTCGCGTGGACGAAGCAGCGGTTGAACGGCATGTTCTTGATCCACTCGGTGCGCGCCTCGGAGTACACGACCTCCGGGAAGTAATGCGGGTCGCGCCACTCGGTGTACATGTCCGAGACCGAGAGGAAGCCGTAGAAATCGTCGAAGCCGACGTTCTGCGGCTGCGAGGCGGCGTTCTCGCCGACATGCCACTTGCCGACCGCCTGGGTGACGTAGCCGGCGGAGGACAGCAGTTGCGCGAGGGTCACCTCGCCCGACAGGCCGCCCGGCTCGCCGTACATCGGCGGGCGGTGCAGGCCGTGGCGATGCGGCACGCGGCCGGTCAGCATGGTCGCGCGCGAGGGCGAGCAGGTCGGCTCCGAGTAGCACGAGGTCAGGCGCAGGCCCTGCGCGGCCAGGCGGTCGAACCCCGGGGTCGGCGCACCCACCGCCACGCCGCCGCCGTAGCAGCCGAAGTCGCCCCAGCCGACGTCGTCCATCAGGAAGATCAGGAAGTTCGGCCGCTTGCCGCGCCGGGCGACGAACTCCGCCAGCTTGCGCCGCGCGAGCGCGACCTGCTCGTCGTGAACGAACGACGGTTCGAGGTTCTCGGCGACGCGCACGGTGCGTCCGGCGAAAGGGTCAAAGCGTGGCACGGGCATGTCCTCCAGCGGTGTGGTTCGCGCGGGCTGCGGATGGCCGGCGCCGGCGGCCAGTCTACCGTGGCGTGCCGCTGCGGCCCGGCTATTGCGGCGGCAGCAGGCGGCCGCGCAGCAGCAGCACCAGCGTGCGCACGGCGAGATAGGCGATCACCGCGCTGGCGATCGCCACCGCCGCCACGGCGACCTCGACCGGCCAGCCGCCGCGGCGCACCGCCTCGACCGTGGCGCCGGCCATCGCCGCGAGCGGGAACGAGAACGACCAGAAGCCGGGGTTGAACGGCACCTCGGTCCAGTAGCGCCAGCGCGTCAGCACCGCCATCACCGGCGCGCTCGCGACGCCGAGGCAGACCATCAGCGCTTCGGCCGGCAGGCCCGGCCACAGCGAGGCCAGCGCCAGCGAGCCGACCGCTGCCGGCGCGATCTCCAGGCCCAGGGTGGGCCGCAGCAGTGGCGGCAGCGGCCCCGCGAACAGGCGGTTGAGGATGCGGATCTCGAGCAGCGCCCAGGCCCCCGCGCCCATGCCCATGAGCAGCGCGCCCCAGCCCGGCAGGGCGAGCGCGTTCAGGGTCATCGACCCGACGAAGCCGCCCGCCACCGTCGGCAGGTACAGCGCCGGGGTGATCAGTTCGGGCGGCATCTGGCCGGTCGACAGCCGGGCGACCACCTGCCAGGCGAGCAGGCCCTGCATCAGCAGGGCCGCGCAGGTCAGGGTCAGCCAGGCGGCGCGCAGGGAGGGAAACGCCGGCGCCGCCAGGGCGGTCGCCAGCAGCAGCGCGACCGGCAGGATGGCGAGGAGCGGCCCCTGCACCGGGTGATGCCATTCCTGCCGCACGACCGCGGGATGCCGCACGAGCTTGGCGGCCCAGAGGACGGCGAGCACGCCGAGCACCGCGAGGCCGGCGGCGAACAGCGCGAGCGAGACCGGGTTGCCGCGCGTCACCCCGAGCGGCACCAGGCGCTGCCAGGCGCCGGCGAGGCCCAGCGTGCCGAGGGCGATGCCGAACAGCGCGGGATGGAGCCGCGCCAGCCAGGGCCGCGCGCCGGGGCCGGGCGCGGCGGCAGCGGCGCTCATTGGACTGCCCTCCCGTCACGGCGTGAGATCCTCCTCGAGGGAGGCGCATTGCGCAATGCGGCGCCCCCTGCGGACGGCCGGGCGCGAGCGCCCGTGGGCGCGCCGCCTGCGCCGCGCCGCGGGTGACGGCGCCTCATTCGGGCTCGACGCCGGCTGCCTTGAGGATGCGCGCCATCAGCGGACCCTCGGCGCGGATGGTCTCGGTCACCTTGGCCGGCGTGCTGTGCACCGGCGCGACGCCGAGCTTGGCGTAGGACTCGCGCACGTCGGCCATCGCGAGGACGCGCCCGAGGTCGGCGTTGAGGCGGGTGATCACCTCGGCCGGCGTGCCGCGCGGGGTGGTGATCGACCACCAGACGCTGGCGTCGAAGTTCGGCACCCCGGCCTCGATCATGGTCGGCACCTCGGGCAGCACGGCCGAGCGTTGCGGGCTGGTGACCGCGAGCGCGCGCAGCTTGCCGGCCTTGATCTGCGGCACCGCGGGAACCATGTCGGAGAACACCATCTGGATCTGGCCGGCGACCAGGTCGGTCACGGCCTGGATCGTCCCCTTGTACGGGATGTGCACGATGTTCACCCCGGTGGCGGCCTTGTACATCTCGCCGCTGATGTGCGACTGGATGCCCTTGCCGCCGGAGCCGAAATTGAGCTGGCCCGGGCGCGTCCGGGCCAGCGCGGTCAGTTCGGCCACCGTGGTCGCCGGCACCGACGGGTGCACCACCAGCACCTGGCCCGCGGCCGCCACCATCGACACCGGTGCGAAGTCGTTCAACGGGTCGAAGCCGAGGCGCCGGTACAGGTGCGGGTTGGTGACCACGCTGCTGCTGTTCGACAGCAGCAGCGTGTAGCCGTCCGCGGGGCTCTTGGCGGCGAGTTCATGCCCGATGTTGCCGCCTGCACCGGGCCGGTTCTCCACGGCGACAGGCTGGCCGAGCAGCTCGGTGAGCTTCTGCGCCAGCAGCCGCGCCAGCACATCGCTGGTGCCGCCCGGCGGAAACGGCGCGATCAGCTTGAGCGGGCGCGACGGATAGGCGGCCTGGGCGCGCGCGGGTGCGGCGAGGGCGGCGCAGAACGGCGTGGCGATGAGCGCGCGCCGGACGATGTGCTTGCGGTTGTGCATGGGCTCCGACCTCCTCGGCTGGTGTCCGATTGTAGCCAGCGCCGCCGCGCGCCGTCGCCCGTGTCAGCCGCGCCGGCGCGGCGCGGCCGGCAGCGGCAGCGCGGTCTGGTACTTCACCTGCTTCAGCGCGAACGACGAGCGGATGTTGGCGATGCCGGGGATCTTGGTCAGGTGGTCGACGATGAAACGCTCGAGCGCCTGGATGTCGGGCACCACCACGCGCAGCAGGTAGTCGGAGTCGCCGGTCATCAGGTAGCACTCCATGACCTCCGGGCGCCTGCGGATCGCCGATTCGAAGCTCTCCAGCTGCTTCTCGACCTGCTTCTCGAGCGTGACCTGGATGAACACGCTGACCGTGAGGCCGAGCTTGAGCGGATTGAGCAGCGTGACATAGCGGTCGATGTAGCCGCCCGCCTCGAGTTCGCGCACGCGCGCCAGGCACGGCGAGGGCGACAGGTTGACCAGTTCGGCGAGCTTCACGTTGGTCATCCGCGCGTCGGCCTGCAGGCGGTCGAGGATCTGCCAGTCGGTGTCGTCGAGCATGGTGTTCGGCATGAATGATCAAGAAAAGTAAATTTCTCAGCATGATATGCCGAATGCTGCGCGTAGAGCAACGCACTTTGGCAGATTCGAACCGGATGGCGGCGCTAGCATGCGGCTTCGTCCCCGTCCCGCAGGCTGCCAGTCATGACCGACCATTCCGATGTCAGCGCGATCGTGCGCCAGGCGCTCGCCGCCGATCTCGATCCGGCCGAGACGCGCGAATGGATCGACGCGCTGGCCGCGGTGCTCGAGCGCGAAGGCGAGGGCCGCGCGCAGTACCTGCTGAAGCGCCTGACCGAGGCCGCGCGCGGCATGGGGGTCGACGTGCCGCGCGGCCTGACCACGCCGTACCGCAACACCATCGCGCTGGAAAAGCAGGCGCCGTTCCCCGGCGACCTCGGCATCGAGACGCGCATCACCTCGATGGTGCGCTGGAATGCGCTCGCCATGGTGGTGCGCGCCAACAAGGCGGCTGCCGAACTGGGCGGACACATCGCGAGCTACGCTTCGGTGGCGGACCTGTTCGAGGTCGGGTTCAACCACTTCTTCCGCGGCAGCGACGCGCCGGGCGGCGGCGACCTGGTGTTCTTCCAGCCGCATTCGGCACCCGGGGTGTACGCGCGCGCGTTCCTCGAGGGGCGGCTGGGGGAGGACCGCCTGGCCAACTATCGCCGCGAGGTCGGCGGGCGCGGGCTGTCCTCGTATCCGCATCCGTGGCTGATGCCGGACTTCTGGCAGTTTCCGACCGGCTCGATGGGGCTCGGGCCGATCCAGGCGGTCTACCAGGCGCGCTTCATGCGCTACCTGGAGCACCGCGGCATCGCGCCGGCCGGCGAGCGCAAGGTCTGGTGCTTCGTCGGCGACGGCGAGATGGACGAGCCGGAGTCGCTCGCGGGGCTGTCGCTGGCGGCGCGCGAAGGGCTGGACAACCTGATCTTCGTGGTCAACTGCAACCTGCAGCGCCTCGACGGGCCGGTCCGCGGCAACGGGTCGATCGTGCAGGAACTCGAGGGCCTGTTCGCCGGCGCCGGGTGGAACGTCATCAAGCTGCTGTGGGGCTCGAACTGGGACGCGCTGTTCGCGCGCGACGCGGCCGGTGCGCTGGCGCGGCGCCTGCACGAGACCGTCGACGGCGAGTTCCAGAAGTACGCCGCCACCGACGGCAAGTTCAACCGCGAGCACTTCTTCAACAAGTACGAGGAGGTGCGCCAGCTCGTCGCGCACATGAGCGACGCCGACATCGACGCGCTCAAGCGCGGCGGCCACGATCCGGTGAAGATCCATGCGGCCTACCACGCGGCGGTGCGCCACCGCGGCACGCCGACGGTGATCCTGGCGAAGACGATGAAGGGCTACGGCATGGGCTCGGCCGGGCAGGCGCGCATGACCACGCACCAGCAGAAGAAGCTCGACGACGCGAGCCTGATCGCCTTTCGCGACCGCTTCGCGCTGCCCCTGTCCGATGCCGAGACCCTGGGCCTGTCGTTCTACCGTCCGCCCGAGGACGGCATCGAGATGACGTACCTGCGCGCGCGCCGGGCCGCCCTGGGCGGCGCGCTGCCCGCGCGGCGCGCGCGCGCGGCGCCGCTGGCGGTGCCGGCCGCGGCCTCGTTCGCGAAGTTCGCCTTCGAGCCGCCGGCGAAGGGCGGCGAGATGTCCTCGACGATGGCGTTCGTGCGCATGCTCACCAGCCTCACGCGCGACAAGGGCGTCGGCCGCCACGTGGTGCCGATCGTCGCCGACGAGGCGCGCACCTTCGGCATGCAGGCGATGTTCCGCCAGATCGGCATCTACGCGCCGCACGGCCAGGCCTACGAGCCCGAGGATGCCGACGAGCTGCTCTACTACAGGGAGGCGCGCGACGGCCAGATCCTCGAGGAGGGCATCACCGAGGCCGGTGCGCTGTCGTCGTGGATCGCCGCGGCGACCAGCTACGCCAACCACGGCGTGGCGATGCTGCCCTTCTACATCTACTACTCGATCTTCGGCTTCCAGCGCGTCGCCGACCTGATCTGGGCGGCCGCCGACCAGCGCGCGCGCGGCTTCCTGATCGGCGCCACCGCCGGCCGCACCACGCTCTCCGGCGAAGGCCTGCAGCACCAGGACGGCTCCAGCCACCTGGTCGCCGCCTCGGTGCCCAACTGCCGCGCCTACGATCCGTGCTACGGCTACGAGGTCGCGGTCATCGTCGAGGAGGGGATGCGCGCCATGCTCGAGCGCGGCGAGGACGTCTTCTACTACCTCACGGTGATGAACGAGAATGCCGCCCAGCCGCTGCCGGACGCGGCGCAGCGCGAGGGCATCGTGCGCGGCATGTACCGGTTGCGGCCGGCGGCGCGCGCGTGCGCGGTGCGCCTGCTCGGCAGCGGCGCGATCCTGCCCGAGGTGCTGGCGGCCGCCGACTGGCTCGAGCGCGAGTGCGGTCTCGGCGCCGAGGTGTATTCGGTGACCAGTTATGCCGAACTGCAGCGCGAGGGCATGGCGGCCGAGCGCGCGGCGCTGGCCGCGCTCGCCGGCCGCGGCGCCCCGCCGGCACCGACCTGGGTCGGGCGTTGTCTCGACGGCTCGGACGCGCCGGTGATCGCCGCGAGCGACTACGTGCGCGCCGTGCCGGAACTGATCCGCGCCCAGGTCCGCGCGCGCTACGTGACCCTGGGCACCGACGGCTTCGGTCGCAGCGACACGCGCGCGGCGCTGCGCGGCTTCTTCGAGGTCGACCGGCGCCACGTCGCGGCGCGCGCGCTCGGCGCGCTCCATGCCGAGGGGCGCCTGCCGGCGGAAGCGGTCGCGGACGCCATCGCGCGACTCGGCATCGACCTTGCGGCGGCGCCGCCGTGGCAGGCTTGAGCGGCGGCGCGGCGCGCCGCCGCGTCAGTCGAACCTGAGCTTGTTGTCGGCCGCGATGCGGCGATAGCGCGCGATCGAGTCGTCGATCAGGCGCGCCATGTGCTGCGGCGTGCTCGACACCGGCACCAGGCCCATCTCGCGCAGGCGCTGCGCCAGCGCGGGCTGGGCCAGCGCCTTGACGGCGGCGGCGTTGAGCCGCGCCACCGCCTCGGCCGGCGCCTTCGCCGGCAGCGACAACCCGGCCCAGCCGACGATGTCGTACCCCTTGAGGCCGGACTCGTGGAGCGTCGGCACGTCGGGCAGGAGCGGGCTGCGCTCGATGCCGGTGGTGGCGAGCGCCTTCAGCTTGCCCGCGCGCAGGTGCTGCAGGATGGTCGAGTCGAAGATCAGCTCGACCCGCCCGCCGAGCACGTCGGTGAGCGCCGGTGCCAGGCCCTTGTAGGGAACGTGCACGATGTCCACGCCGCCCAGGCTCTTGAGCAGCTCGCCGGCAAAGTGCGCCGCGGTGCCGGAGCCGGGCGTCGCGTAGTTGAGCTTGCCGGGCTGGGCGGCCGCCAGTCGCAGCAGTTCGGCAACGGTGTTGGCGCGGAGGTCCGGATGCGCGGCCAGGACGAAGGGCGTGACCGTGACCAGGCTCACCGACGCGAAGTCGCGCACCGCCTCGAAGCTCGGATCGACCACCGGCAGGGTGCCGTGGGTGGTGCCGTTGGACAGCAGCAGCGTGTAGCCGTCTGGAGCCGCCGCGGCGACCGCCTGGGCGCCGATCTTGCCGGCGGCGCCGGCACGGTTGTCGACCACCACCGGCTGGCCGAGCTCGCCGCGCATGCCGTCGGCGACCACGCGTGCGAGCGAGTCGACCAGGCCGCCGGGCGGGAAGGGGACGATCAGCCGCACCGGGCGATCGGGAAAGCCCTGCGCGGCCGCGCCGGGCGCCGCCGCCGCGAGGGCGGCCGCGAGGAGGGAGCCGAGGAGGGGGCCGGGGAACCAGTGCATGAGCGTCTCCTTGTTCGCGCGTCGGTCGCGCGGATTCGTCAGGCGGGCTGCTCGATGCGCAGCGCCGCGAGCAGGATGTCGACCATCGCATCGACGAGCTTGTCGGGCGGGCCCTCCGCGCGCACGCGCCAGGGGCGCATCGCGAACACGGTCGGCAGGTAGGTGACGGCCTCCGCCAGCAGGCGCGCGGAGGCGCGGCGCCGCGGACCGCCGGTCGTCCCGGCACCGACGATGGCGACGATGTCGTCGATGAAGACGTCGACCCGGCGGCGCAGCGCCTCGCGCGAGCGCGCGTCCAGCAGATGCGCCTCGCGCAGGACGATGGCGATGTTGTGGCGGTGGTCGTACTGGGCGCGCACCACCGCGCGCACCGCGCGCACCAGGCGCTCGCGCGGGTCGGCGACGCCCTCGACCGCGCGGGCGATCTGATCGACGTAGTGGGCCACCGCGCGGTCGCACACGAGGTAGAGCGTGTCCTCCTTGGTGCGCACGTAGTTGTACAGCGTGCCCTGCGACAGGCCGGCGCGCAGGCCGACGTCGCGCATCGTCGCGGCGGCGAAGCCCTTGTCGCGGAACACCGCGATCGCCGCCTCGACGATCTGGTCGCGGCGCTCGCCGACGAGCGCCGCATCCTTGACGTTCGCCGCGATGCGGCGGCGGGCGGGCACAGCCTGCATGGTGGGTCTCCGCGGGGCCGCGGCCGGTGGCGCCGCGCCGGCCGCTGGTTGACTGACCGACATTGACTGACGGCTATTGACTGACGGCACTTGACGGACCAATGGTTCACCAGACCACGTTGACCAGCCACTGTTGACCAGCCAATGTTGACTGACTGATCAGTCAGTCATAGTATTGCAGGGCGGGCGGGCAATTGCAAGGGGAGGGCATGACGGACGGCATCGCATTCGGCGCGCGGCATGTGGGCGCGGCGGAACTCGCGGGCCTGATCGCCCGACACGCCGGCGCGCTCGACGCCGCCGGCGTGCGGCCGGGCGGCACGGTCGCGCTGCTGCTGCGCAACGACATCGCCTTTCCGGTGCTGTCGCTCGCGATCGCGCGGCTCGGCGCGACCGCGCTGCCGATCAACTGGCACCTGCGGCCCGACGAGGTCGACTACCTGCTCGCCGATTCCGGCGCCGCGCATCTGATCGGCCATGCGGACCTGCTCGCGCCCCTGGGCCCGGCGGCGGGCGGCCCGGCGCGCTTCGCGCTGGCGACACCGCCCGAGATCGCCGCCGCCTACGGCATCGAGGCGCCGCCCGTGCCGCCCGCGTCCGACTGGCAGCGCCGGGTCGACGCGGCGGCGGCCTGGGACGGCCCGGCGCGGCCGGCACCGCCGACCATGCTCTACACCTCCGGGACCACCGGGCGGCCCAAGGGCGTGTGCCGGCCGCCGCTGGACGCGGCCGGGCTGCAGCGCGTCGCCGCGTCGATGGCCCATGTGTTCGGCACGCGTCCCGGCATGCGCACGCTGGCGGTGGCGCCGATGTACCACGGCGCCCCCAACGCGATGGCGCTGTCGACGCTGCGCGGCGGCGGCGCGCTGGTGATCCTGCCGCGCTTCGACGCCGAGGCGACGCTCGAGGCGATCGACGCCCATCGCATCACCCATGTGTTCATGGTGCCGACGATGTTCGTGCGCCTGCTGCGCCTGCCCGCCGCGGTGCGCGCGTGCTTCCGCCTGGATTCGCTGGAGCGGGTGGTGCACGGCGCCGCGCCGTGCGCGCCGGAGGTCAAGCGCGCGATGATCGACTGGCTGGGCGAGCGCATCGTCGACTACTACGGCGCCACCGAACTGGGCCCGATCACCAGCGTCACGGCGTCGGAATGGCTGCAGCGCCCGGGCACCCTCGGACGCGCGGTGCCCGGCGCGCGCATCGCCATCTACGACGCGTCCGGGCAGCGGCTGCCGGCCGGCGTCGCCGGCGAGATCTATGCGGTCAACGACAACTATCCCGACTTCACCTACCACAACCTGCCCGCGCACCGCGCGGAGGTCGGGCGCGACGGCCTGGTCACCTGCGGCGACGTCGGTCATCTCGACGCGGACGGCTACCTGTTCCTCGGCGACCGGCGCCGCGACATGATCATTTCGGGCGGCGTCAACATCTACCCGGCCGAGGTCGAGGCAGCGCTCGCCCTGATGCCGGGCGTGGCCGACAGCGCCGTGTTCGGCATTCCCGATGCCGAGTTCGGCGAGGCGGTGTGCGCGCATGTGCAGCCGCTGCCGGGCGCGGCGCTGGACGCCGCCGCGGTGCGCGCCTTCCTGCGCGAGCGCATCGCCGGCTACAAGGTGCCGCGGCAGGTCGAGATCGCGGCGACCCTGCCGCGCGAGGAATCCGGGAAGATCATCAAGCGCAAGCTGCGCGCGCCCTACTGGCCCGCGCCCTGACCACAGGAAGACCGTCATGTCCGACCTGCTGTTGAGCGAAACCCGCGGCGCCGTGCGCTGGCTCACGATCAATCGCCCGGAGGCGATGAACCAGGTGACGTGGGAACTGTTTCCGCACATGATCGACGCCATCGCCGCGGCGCAGGCGGATCCGGCGGTGCGCGTCATCGTGCTCACCGGCGCCGGCGAGAAGTTCTTCTGCGGCGGCGGGGATCTCGCGAGCGACGAGGCGCGCAGCCTGCGCGGCCTCGCGCCGGACTGGCTCAACCATCCGATCACGCGCCTGTTCGCCGCCGTCGAGGCCTGCGCGGTGCCGATCGTCGCGCGCGTCAACGGGCACGCGCTGGCGCCGGGGCTGTCGCTGCTCTCGATGGTCGACCTGGCGGTGGCGACGGACCGCGCGATGTTCGGCATTCCCGAGGCCAAGGTCGGCCTGGCCAATACCCTGGGGCTTGCCTACCTGCAGCGCCTGGTGCCCCGGCGCAAGCTGCTGGAACTCATGCTGACGGCCGAGCCGGTGAACGCGGCCGAGGCGCTGGAACTGGGGCTGGTCAATTACGTGGTGCCGCCGGCCGAGCTCGATGCGAAACTCGACTGGCTGGTGCGGCGGCTGATCGACAAGTCGCCGGAGGCCACGCGGCGCGGCAAGCTGGCCTTCAAGGCGATGCAGGACATGACGCTGCCGCAGGCGCTGGCCTACGGCAACGCGGCGGTCGGCAACATCCTGCTGACCGAGGATTTCCGCACCGGCATCCGGGCGTTTCACGAGCGGCGCGTGGTCGACTGGCCGGCGCGCAAGACCGAGCCCTGATGCGGCCCGTCGCTTCGGGCGGCATCGGCGCGCCGGTGGCGCGCGTCGAGGACCGGCGCCTGGTGACCGGGGCCGGGCGCTTCGTCGCCGATGCCGCGCTGCCCGGCATGCTGCACGCCGCGTTCGTGCGATCGCCGCATGCCCATGCGCGCATCATCGCCGTCGACACCGCCGCCGCGCGCGCCATGCCCGGCGTGCACGCGGTGCTGACCGGCGCCGACCTGCTCGACGCGGGCGTGCGGCCGCTGCCGCACGCGGCGGTGCTGCGGCGCGCCGACGGCACGCCGATGCGCGCGCCGCCGCGCCACGCGCTGGCCGCGGGCTGGGTGCGCCACGCCGGCGAGGCGGTCGCCATCGTGGTGGCGGCCTCGGCGCAGACGGCCGCGGACGCCGCCGAGGCGGTCGCGGTCGAATGGGAGCCGCACGATGCCGTGGTCGAGGCGCGCGCCGCGCTGGCCGATGGCGCGCCGCGCGTCAATCGCGAGGCCCCCGACAACCTGCTCGGCGTCTTTGCCCATGGCGACCCCGGCGCGGTGGATGCCGCGTTCGCCGCCGCCGCGCACGTGGCCCGCGTCGAGGTGGTCAACAATCGGCTGGTCGCCAATGCGCTCGAGCCGCGCGCCGCGCTCGCCGACTGGCAGGACGGCCGGCTGACGCTGCGCGTCGGCTGCCAGATGCCGCACCTCGCGCGCGCCCAGCTCGCCGACGCGGTCTTCGGCATCGCGCCCGAGCGGGTGCGGGTGCTGGTCGAGGACATCGGCGGCGGCTTCGGCGCCAAGAGCTTTCTCTACCCGGAATACGTCGCGGTGGCGCAGGCGGCGCGGCACACGGGCAGGCCGGTACGCTGGGTCGCCACGCGCAGCGAGAGCTTTCTCGCCGACAGCCACGGCCGCGACAGCGTCAGCGAGGCCGCGCTCGCGCTCGACGCCGACGGCACCTTCCTCGCGATGCGGGTCGCGACCGTGGCCAATGTCGGCGCCTACGTCTCGCACCTGGGCGCGGTGATCCCGACCCTGGCCGGCACCAAGCCGCTGGCGGGTCCGTATCGGACGCCGCTCATCGACCTCGACGTGCGGGTGGTGCAGACCCACACGGCGCCGGTGGATGCCTACCGCGGCGCCGGCCGTCCCGAGGCCGCCTACCTCGTCGAACGACTGGTCGAGGCGGCCGCGCTGGCGACCGGCATCCCGGCGCTGGACCTGCGCCGGCGCAATTTCGTGCCGCGCGCGGCGATGCCGTTCACCAGCGCGATGGGCGAGGTCTACGACAGCGGCGACTTCGCGCGCGTGACCGCGCTTGCGCTGGCAGCGGCCGACTGGGACGGGCATGCGGGCCGGCGCGCGGCGGCGCGCGCGCGCGGGCGCCTCGGCGGGCGTGGTCTCGCCTACTTCATCGAGTCGACCGGCGCGGCCAACCCGGTCGAATCGGTGCGCCTGGAGCTCGGCGCGGAGACCGTGACGGTGTATTCGGGCACCCAGAACATGGGGCAGGGCCTGGAGACGGCGTACGCGCAGCTGGTCGTGGAAGCGCTGGGGGTGGATCTGGCGCGCGTGCGCATCGTCCAGGGCGACACCGATCGCGTCGCCCGCGGCGGCGGCAGCGGCGGCTCGCGGTCGCTCTTCATCGGCGGCGCGGCGATCGGCGACGCCTGCGCCCGCCTCGTCGCGCTGGCGCGCGCACGCGGCGCCGCGCCCGCGGCCGATGCGTGGTTCGCGTTCGCGCGCGCGCAGGGCGGGACGCTGTCGGTCGAGGGCAAGGTCAAGGTCGACGCGTTCTCCTGGCCCAACGGCTGCCATGTCTGCGAGGTCGAGATCGACCGCGATACCGGCGCGGTCGCGGTGACGCGCTTCACCGCCGTCGACGATGTCGGCCGGGTGATCAACCCGCTGATCGTCCACGGCCAGGTCGCCGGCGCGGTGGCCCAGGGGCTGGGTCAGGCGCTGCTCGAAGAGGCGGTGTACGACCGCCGCAGCGGGCAGCTCCTCACCGGCTCGTTCGCCGACTACGCAATGCCGCGCGCGGGGATCGTGCGCGCGCTCGGCGTGTTCCTCGACGAATCCGCGCCGTGCACCACCAACCCGCTCGGCGCCAAGGGTGCCGGCGAGGGCGGCAGCATCGGCGCACCGCCGGCGGTCGCCGCCGCGGTGCTCGATGCGCTGGCGGAATGCGGCGTGACCCATCTCGACATGCCTTTCACCGCGCCCAAGGTCTGGCGCGCCCTGCAGCGCGCGCGCACGTGAGACACGCGCCTGCGCGCGCCGGCCGTGCCTGATCCACAATCCACCAGACGACGACAGCGGACTCCCCCAATGAGCGACGACCCGGCCGACGGCCGCATCACCACCCGACCGATCGGTCAGGTGTTCACCATCGGCATCGACCGGCCGGCGAAGCGCAACGGCTTCTCGCTCCGGATGCTGCGCGAACTCGCCGAGGCATTCACCGCGATGGAGGCCGCGCCCGAGGCCCGCTGCGGCCTGGTGTTCGCCCATGGCGACCACTTCACCGCCGGCCTGCAGCTCGACCAGGTCGGGCCGCACATGGCGGCAGGCCACCCGGTGTTTCCGCCGGGCACGATCGACCCGGTGTCGCTGCGCCCGCCGCTGCGCACCAAACCGGTGGTCGTCGCCGTCAGGGGCATCTGCTTCACCCTCGGCATCGAGCTGATGCTCGCCTGCGACGTCGTGGTCGCCGCGGACGACTGCCGCTTCGCGCAACTCGAGGTCAGGCGCGGGATCATGCCCACCGGCGGCGCGACCATGCGCTTCGTCGAGCGCGCCGGCTGGGGCAACGCCCAGCGCTACCTGCTCACCGGCGACGAGTTCAACGCCGCCGAGGCGCTGCGCCTGGGGTTCGTCCAGGAAGTCGTGCCCGCCGGGACCGAGTTCGACCGCGCGCTGGCGATCGCGACGACGATCGCGGAGCAGGCGCCGCTGGCGGTGCGGGCGTCGCTGGCGTCGTCGCGCCGCTATGTCGAGCATGGCCCGGTCGGCATGGCGGCCGAGATGGACGCGGTCCAGCGCGAGCTGTCCCAGTCCGCCGACGCGGCCGAGGGCGTGCGCTCGTTCATCGAACGCCGCAAGGCACGCTTCGCCGGCCGATGACCGGCGCCCGGGGGCGCCGCATGCCGGTTCGGAGTTCGCGCGCGCCGCGCTGCTACAATCGACCGGGTTCGCCTTCGCAATCCCAATCTCCTTCCGCCGCAGCCCATGCAACCCTCACGCCGTGAAGACCTGCGCCTGATCCAGGGCCAGGGCCGCTATGCCGCCGACTGGAACCTGCCCGGGCAGTTGTATGCCGCCGTGCTGCGGTCGCCCCACGCGGCCGCGCGCATCCGCGCCATCGACACCGCCGCGGCGCTGGCCGCGCCCGGCGTCAAGGCCGTGCTGACGTGCGCGGATGTCGAGCGCGCCGGCTACAAGAGCATCGCCGGCGGCATCGCCACCAAGGACCGCAGCGGCCAGCCGATGAAGAAGCCGTTCTACCCGGTGCTGGCTCGGGACCACGTCGCCCATGTCGGCCAGGCGGTGGCCTTCGTGGTCGCGGACTCGACGCTCGCCGCGCAGGACGCGGTCGAACTGATCGCGGTCGACTACGAGGAACTGACGTCGGTGGTGACCTTCGCCGACGCCGTCGCGCCGGGTGCGCCGCGCGTGCACGACGAGATCGAGGGCAACGTCGCCTTCGTGCACGAGCACGGCGACGCCGCCGCCACCGATGCCGCGTTCGCGCGCGCGCGCCACGTCACGAAGCTGACGGTCGACAGCCAGCGCCTGGTCTGCAACCCGATGGAGCCGCGCGCCTGCCTCGCCTCGTACGATGCCGCCGCCGGGCGCTTCACGCTGCACGCGCCGTCCCAGGGCCTGATCGGCGCGCGCTCGCACATCGAGCAGATCACCGGCCTGTCGGCGAAGAGCGTCGACCTGATCGTCGAGGATGTCGGCGGCAGCTTCGGCATCCGCGGCACACCGTACCCGGAGTACTTCCTGGCGATGCTTGCCGCCAAGGAACTGGGCCGGCCGGTGAAGTGGGTCGGGTCGCGCGCCGACACGTTCCTGTCCGACTACCACGGCCGGGCGCTCTCGCTGACCGGCGAGGTCGCGCTGGACGAAGCGGGCAACTTCCTCGCCTTCCGCTGGAGCGACACCATCGACCTCGGCGCGTACGCCGGGCCGTTCGGCGCGTTCATCGGCACGCAGAACATCTCGATCACCTCCCACGGGGTCTACAAGGTGCCGGCGGTCCACGTGCGATCCGTGCTGGCCTACACCAACACCACGCCGATCTCGGCCTATCGCGGCGCCGGCCGGCCCGACATCGCCTACGCGATCGAACGCCTGGTCGACCAGGCCGCGCACGAGCACGGCTTCGACCCGGTCGCGCTGCGCCAGCGCAATTTCATCGCGCCCGCGCAGATGCCCTACAAGACCGCCACCGGCCCGATCTACGACAGCGGCGACTTCCCGGCAGTGTTCGCCCATGCGCTCGCGGCCGCCGATCATGCCGGCTTTTCCGGGCGGCGCGCGCAGAGCGCCGCGCGCGGCCGGCTGCGCGGCATCGGCTTCGCCAGCTATCTCGAGGCCGCCGCGGCCGGGGTGTTCAACAAGGACCAGACCGCCGCGCGGGTCGGCAGCGACGGCGTGATCACCATCCATTGCATGGCGGGCGGCTCCGGACAGGGCCACGAGACCACGTTCGTCGGCGTGTTCGCCGCGACGCTCGGCGTTCCCGCGGCGACGGTGCAGTACCGCGCGAGCGACCCGGCCTACGACCGCCTGGTCGGCAACGGCACCGGCGGGTCGCGGACCGCCGCGGGGCAGGGCAGCGCGTTCAAGGCGCTGGCGCTGGCGCTGATCGAGAAGGCGACGCCGCTGGCGGCGGCCCGGCTCGGCACGGAGGCGGTGACCTATGCGGCCGGCACCTTCAGCGGCGGCGGGCGGTCGATCACGCTGACCGAACTCGCGCGTGCGCTGCCGCCCGACGCCGACGGCAACCATCCGCTCGACTGCAACGCCGAGACCTCGTCGCCGGCGACCTACCCGAACGGCTGCCATGTCGCGGAAGTGGAGATCGATCCGGAGACCGGCGTGGCCGAGGTCGTGCGCTACACCGCGGTCGACGACCTGGGCAACGTGCTGCAGCCGGTGCTCGTCGAAGGCCAGGTGCACGGCGGGGTGGTGCAGGGCGTCGGGCAGGTGTTCGGCGAGCACGCGGTGTACGACCGCGAATCCGGCCAGTTCCTCACCGCGAGCTTCATGGACTATCCGATGCCGCGCGCCGGCTGGCTCAAGGGCAGCTTCACGCGCGAATCCCACCCGGTGCCGACCGCGACCAACCTGATGGGCGCCAAGGGCGTCGGCGAATCCGGCTGCTCGGGCTCGCTGCCGGCCCTGATGAATGCGCTGATGGACGCGGTGCGCCCGGCCGGCGTCGCCGACCTGCAGATGCCGGTCACGCCCGGCGTCCTCTGGCGCACCCTCAACGATGCCGCGCGCAAGGCGGCCTGACCGTTCGACAAGGAGAGACGATGTACGCATTCGAATACCTGCGCGCCGGCAGCGTCGCCGAAGCCGGCGCGCTGCTGGCCAAGAACCCGGAAGCGAAACTGCTCGCCGGCGGGCAGACCTTCATTCCGACGCTCAAGGCGCGGCTGGCGCAGCCGTCGCACGTGATCGACATCGGCCGCATCGCGGAGCTCCGCGGCATCACGGTGTCCGGCGCGACGGTCACCATCGGCGCGATGACCCGCCATGCCGAGGTCGCCGCCTCGGCCGAGGTGCGGGCGGCAATCCCCGCGCTCGCCGCGCTGGCCCTCGAGATCGGCGACCAGCAGGTGCGCAACCGCGGCACCCTCGGCGGCTCGGTCGCGAACAACGACCCGGCGGCCGACTATCCGTCGGCGGTGCTCGGCCTGAATGCGACGGTGATCACCTCGCGCCGCGAGATCGCGGCCGACGACTACTTCCAGGGCATGTTCTCGACCGCGCTGGAGGACGGCGAGATCATCAAGGCGATCCGCTTCCCCTGCCCGAAGCGCGCGGCGTACTGCAAGTTCCACCATCCGGCCTCCGGCTACGCGATGGCCGGGGCCTTCGTCGCCGACACCGGTGCCGGGGTGCGCGTCGCGATCACCGGCGCCGGCGCATCCGGGGTCTTCCGCTGGAAGGCCGCCGAGACCGCGCTGGCCAAGTCGTTCAGCGCCGCTGCGCTCGATGGTCTGGCGGTCGACGAGGGCACCTGCATCGCCGACCTGCACGCGGGCGCCGACTATCGGGCCCACCTGGCCGGCGTGATGACCCGCCGCGCGGTCCAGAAAATCACCGGCTGACCACCTACGGATTCCAGAGCACGCCATGACCAAGATCTCCTTCACCATCAACGGCAAGCAGGTGTCCACCGACGTCGAGGGGCGCACCCTGCTGGTCGACCTGATCCGCGACGAACTGCGGCTGACCGGCACGCACGTGGGCTGCGACACCAGCCAGTGCGGCTGCTGCACCATCGAGCTCAACGGCGACATGGTCAAGTCGTGCGCCATGCTGGCGGCGCAGGCCGACGGGGCGACCATCACGACCATCGAGGGGCTCGCCAAGGGCGACGTCCTGCATCCCGTGCAGCAGGCGTTCACCGAATGCCATGGCCTGCAGTGCGGCTTCTGCACGCCCGGCATGATCATGGCGTCGGTGGGCATCCTCAAGGCCAACCCCAACCCGAGCGACGACGACATCGTCAAGGGCCTCGAGGGCAACCTGTGCCGCTGCACCGGCTACGTCAACATCATCAAGTCGGTCAAGCGCGCGGCCGAGCTGATGAAGGCCTGACGCCGCGACGGTGCCGGCCGCTGCCGGCGCCGTCGGACCCGGCGCGGCCGCCGGCCGCGGTCGCTAGAAGCGCGACATGAGCTGCGTGAACCCGTAGCGCTTGTCGGCGATGCCGTTCATGCGCAGCGCGTGCCAGTAGGTGGCGACGTTGATGCTGATCACCGGCTTGTCGAGCCAGCGCTCGGCCTCGTCGGCCAGGCGCGCCATCGGCAGGTTGGCGCCGAACTGGACGATCGCCTCGATGTCCGGCCCGTCGATCGCCCGCATCGCGTCGATCATGTCGCGCGCGGTCAGGATCGAGTACGAGGCCGGACTCTTGCCCCGCATGTGGTTGTAGCGCACGATCTCGTAGCCGAACGGCCCGAACACGCCCTCCATGCGCTTTTCGATCGACGGATAGTACGGCTCCATGATGGCGATGCGGCGCTTGACGCCGTGTGCGCGCAGCCCGGCGACGACCGCGTCGGTGGCCAGCGCCACCGGAATCTCCCAGCCGGCGACCTTGCGGATGCGCGCCTTGAGCTCGTCCCCCCAGGCCGGCGTGCCGCCCCAGACGGCCAGTGCGGAGATGCCGAGGATGAAGGCGTTCGGCTTGGCGTCCATCACGCGCGCCACCGCGCCCTCGAGCGCGGCGTCGATCAGCTCGATGGAGCGATCGAAGTCGGCGTTGTTGGCGATCGGAATGTCCGGTATCGCCATGCGGCCGAGGTGATTGGTCACGCCCGGCGGGCGCATGTCGTCGTACTCGGGCTGCACCACGGTGTTGGTCGACGGCGTGGTCACGCCAAAGGCCATTCGCCAGGCAAGATAGTCGCGCATGCTGATCCCCTTCGTCGTTGTGTGTGCTACGGGTTGCCGGCCAGCGCGGCGCAGGCTTCGCGCGCGGCCAGGGTCGCTTCGCCCACCGCGTCGGTGAGCCGGCCGCCGTACCCCTGGCGGACCGCACCGGCCGCGAACAGGCCGCTGGTGCGCGTGCGCAGGCGTGCGTCGGTGATCACCGCGCCCGCGGGCCCGGTCTCGACCAGGTCGCCGAGCCAGGCGCCCGCCGGCACCAGGCCGATGTACGGAAACACGGCGTCGCAGTCGAGCGACGAGGTCTCGCCGCTGCCGTGTTCGCGCAGCGCGACGCCGGTCACATGGTCGGTGCCGATGACTTCGGTCACCTCGGTCGACCAGAGGAACGTGATCGCCTCGTTGGCGGCGGCCTGTTCCACCAGCGACCGGCGGGCGCGAACCGCCTCGCCGCGGATGACCATGGTGACCTTCGCGCCGCAGCCGGCCAGGTGCAGGGTTTCCTGGAAGGCCGCATCCCCCGCGCCGATCACCACCACCCGGCGACCGCGATACAGCCCGGCATTGCACCACGCGCATTGCAGCACCCCCTTGTCGCGCAGCGCCGCGGCGCCGGGGACGTCGAGCGCGGCCAGGCGCGCGCCGGTCGCGGCGATGACCTTGCCGGCGCGCCAGCGTGCCGTGGCAGTGCGCAGCACCAGACCGCCACTGGCGGCGTCGATGCCTTCGGCGACGCTGCGCTCGATGATGCCGCCGTGCGCGACGATGCCCTGCATGAGCCGCTCCGCCATCGCCATCCCGGCGACCGGTGCGCTGCCGGGAAAGCCGTCGACGGCGCCGATATTGGCCACCAGGCCGCCCGGCAGATCGTCGCCGGCGAGCAGCATCACCTGGCAGCCGTCCAGCGCCGCATGCCAGGCCGCGGTCAGCGCGGTGATGCCGCCGCCCACCACGGCCAGTTCGCACGAGCCGGTCTTCATTGGTTGCCCAGCATGCGCATGTGCGTCATCTGTTCCTCGGCGAGCAGTTCATCCCAATTCTCGGGCAGGTCGATGGCGCGGCTGATGCGCGCCGGCGGAAAACCCCAGGCGGGGCAGTAGGCGTGCTGCGCGATCGGAACGTTGCCGCCGGCGACGACCAGCACGAGATCGTCGGCGCAGGCGGCGACGGGGACGGCACCGGCAGCCGCGGCATCGCGGACTGCCGCCGGCCAGCGCTCGATGCCACCCACGGTCTTGAACAGCCAGGACGCGCGCCAGCCGTCGGACGGCCAGCGGCCATGCGCGAACAGCCATGCCTTGACCGCGGCCTTGCTCATTCCCTCGGCGGCGAGTGCGGCAGCCAGCGCGGGCGAGACGATCACCGTGGAGCGACCGCTCCACATCGCCGCGAATGCCGATGCGGCCGTTCCCATCACGCTGGCGATCTCGGCCAGGCCGCCGGTGACGTTGATCACCGACTCCGCGCGCATCACCGTGACCACGCTGGCGGCGGCCGCGAATCCGGCCTCGACGTGCAGCGGCTCCCACGGACTCTCGGCCGTGTTCTCCGCGAGGCACAGGCTGTAGCGGCCGGGCTGGGCCAACCCGGCGAAGGACACGGTTCCGGGCCAGCCGCCGCCGAGGTTGTTCATGACGAGGCGGACCGCGCGGCCGATGCTGGCATTGGCGCGCCAGCCGGGACCGAGCGCGCCGAACCCGGCGTTGATGCCGAGCGCATCGGCCACCGGACCGTTGACCACCAGCAGCGGCGCGACGTTCTCGTCGGTGGTCTGCACGCCGCGCAGGTTGAAGTCGGCGTCGAGTATCGCCTCGACCGCCGCGACGACCACCGGCAGGTAGGACGGCAGGCACCCCGCCATGACCGCGTTGGCCGCGATCTTTTCGATGGTCGCCAGTCCCTTCAGGGGATCGACGTCGCCGAGGCTGTGATCGGGGCTGTGGCGCGTGAAGCGCAGCATGCGGCGGACGCGCGCCGTCGTCGGCGCGACCACCGGCAGTCCGTCGGTCCAGCCGCGCGCCTGGAACAGCGCCGTGACGCGGGCATCGAGATCGTCGGCGGGGACCGCCTCGACCCGGGTGCGCGGAAACCTCCCGACCAGCGGCGTGCGCGCCGTCATGCCGGCCTCGCGCACCCGCTCGGCCAGGGTGTCGTCGATCCACTGGCCGCTGCCCTGCTGACCCGCCGGATTGAGGATCCAGGCGCGTTCTTCGGTCATTGGCAACCGGGTGCTCCGCTCAGGACGCGCGCGCGAGCTTGTCCTGCCAGGCTGCCGGCAGCATCACCTGCTTCATGGTCGGATAGCCGAGGATGCCGTTGTGGACCAGGACATAGCAGTTCGAGCGCAACGGGTCGCCGCTGACGGCGATCATGAAGTCCTCGGGCTTGCCGACGATCGGCACCAGGCGCTGCGGGTCGCCGGAGGCGCCGAACGCGCGCGGCGCCTTGCCGAGCCGCGCCAGCTCGAGCAGCGAGCGCTTGCCGGGAATGAGGTTGGTCCAGCCCGACATGTAGCGCTCGAAGCGCTGCGCCGGCATCCGCGCGTTCTCGAACAGCCAGCGCTGCACGTCCGCCTTGGACATGCCCGACTTGGCGATGGTCTCCGCGATCACCGGGCTCAGGATCAGCATCGGGCGGTACATGCCGGTCGACATGCCGACCGTGAAGATCACCTCCCAGGTCGTGTGCGAGACCAGCGCGTCGGCGAGGTAGGGCAGGCACTTCTCCGCGGTGTCGCCGAACACCGAGGCGACCACGTTGGAGCCGGTGAAGCGCGAGACGGTCACGGCGTTGGCCCGTTCCGGCGCGCCCATGTCGCCGGCGACGGTCGGCCAGCCGATGCGGCGCAGCACCTCCTCGTTCTCGGCCAGGACCACGCGCCAGGTGCCCCCGAACGTGCCCTTGTCGTTGTGGTGCAGGAGGAAGCCGGCGACGTTGCGCAGATACAGGCGCCAGAACCGGCCGATGGTCGTGTTCGGCTGGAAGCCGTCGCGCAGCGCACCCTGCTCGTAGTTGAAGCCGAGTTCGCGCGCGATCGGTCCGTTGAGAACGATCAGGGTCTCGGACCCCGGCGTGTTGCCGCTGTGCTCGACGCCGTACACGGGGTCGGCCATCGCCTCGACCGCGGCGACGAGCACCGGCATGTACTCGGGGCGGCAGCCGGCCATCACGCCGTTCACGGCGATGTTCCAGATGGTCGCCTCGCGGTTGTCCGGCAGCAGCTTGCCCAGGACTTCATCGGGGTCGCGGTCGGTGAAGGCCAGGAACTCGGCGATCTTCTCGGGGGTGGGCGGGACGATCGGCAGGCCGTCGCTCCAGCGGTTCTCGAGGAAGAAGCGGTTGACGTCCTCGAAGCTGCCGGAGAAGACGATCTCGCGCGGTCCCGGGTCGCGGCCCAGCGTGACCGCGGCGACGGGCGCGGTGAGGCAGCGGATGACGTCGTCGACGGTCACCGCCAGCACGTTGGCGCGCAACTCTTCGGCCGACTGGACGTCGACATGGCCCGGGACGCGGGCCACCTGCAGGTTGGGGAAGCCCAGGCCCTCGGACGTCGAGCGCGCCTGCCCCACGAAGCCCTCGCAGCACAGCGATGCCGTCGGCACGCCGGCCAGTTCGGCAACCGCACTCGCCCGCAGCACGGCGGGCGTGCAGCTCCCTCAGCAGCCCATCCCGGAGACGATCGCGTCGATCCGCTGCTCGCGAATGAGCGTCGGCATGTTCGCGAGAACCTGGTGCTCGTCCTCGCCGTGGGTGGAGCCGAAGGTCTCGTAGTCGACGAAGCGCATGCCGGGAAAGCGTGCCGCGAGTGCCTCCTTGAGCGCGGGCCAGATCTCGTCGCCGCGGAACAGGTAGTCCCAGACGAAGCCGATCGTCTTGCCCTGAAGCGCGTCCAGGCGCGGGGCGAGCGGCTTGACGGTGACGCTCTTCGCGCTGCGCGGCCAGACCACTTGATAGGCGTTCGACGTCATGGCATGCTTCCTTCCAAGATTCAATGCATGAAAATACCATTCTGTATGTCGAATGGCTGCGGATCGCGGAATCATGATAACGTAGCCGGCGCGCGATCTTCAAGCGACGTGCAGAAGGGCGCAGCGCGCGCAGCCGCGGCGCGGCGTCGGGCACGGGCGGACTTCCGGACGAATGACAAACGAGGAGCGGGACGATGAGCTTACTGCGACGCATGGCGTGCCTGTTGGTCTCTCTGGCGGCGTTGCCGGTCGCCAATCTTGCGCAGGCGCAGGTCCAGCAATGGGACATGTTTGCCTTTCCCGGGGCGACGCATCCGATCACCCTGCGCCTGAAGGAATTTGCCGATGAGGTCAGGAAGCGCACCAACGGCCAGCTGAACATCACCGTGCGTCCGGCGGGCGAGTTCCCGTTCAAGGCCAATGAGGTCGTGCGCGCCACCGGCCTGGGCCAGGTTCAGCTCGGCGAGGGCTATTCCGGCTTCATCTCCGGCGCCGTGCCGCTGGCGTCGGTGGCCAATCTGCCCTTCCTGGTGCGCACCACCGACGAACTCAACAGGATCTGGCCGATCATTCAGAAGTATGCCGAGCCGGAGTTCCAGAAGGCCGGCGTCAAGACCCTGTTCTATTTCGAATGGCCGCAGCAGAATCTCTACGGGCGCGGCGCGCAGGTCAAGCGCCTCGAGGACTTCGCCGGGCGCAAGTTCCGCACCACCGACGGCAAGCAGAACGAGATGCTCAAGCGCCTCGGGGCCGCGTCGGTCTCGCTGACCCTGGCCGAGGTGCCGGTCGCGGTCGAGCGCGGCGTGGTCGACGGCTTCATCACGGCCGGCTTCAACGTCATGGGCGCGAAGTGGTACGAATTCGTCAAGTGGGCCTACATGCCGAACATCCATGTCGGTGGGCCCGACTACGTTCTGGTCAACCTGGCCGCGTACAACAAGCTGGCGCCGCCGGTACGCGCGGCGCTCGACGCGGTTGCGGCGGAATGGGGGCCGCGCATGACGCGGCAGAATGCCGCCGACGAGCTGCGCGATCTCGAGACGCTGCGCACCAAGCACGGCGTCGACATCTTCACCCCGCCCAGGGAGGAGGTCGACAAGCTGGTCGAGCGCATGCGCCCGTACTGGAGCGCCTGGGGCGATGAGCACGGCGCCAACGGCGCCGCGCTGGTCCGCGAGGTTCGCGCCGCGCTGGGACGCTGAATGCGGCGTCGCGTCCGCGGCGCCGTGCGGCGGCACACGCGGGAGTCCGCACCGTGACGCTGTTCGCGCGGGTGACCAGGAGGCTGGTCGATGCCGGCGGCATTCTCGCCGCCGCCTCGACCGTGCTCATCCTCGTGCTGGTCTGCGTCGAGGTGGTGGCGCGCAAGTTCAACCACTCGACCATGGTTGCCGACGAGCTGGCAGGCTACCTGAACGTCGCGATCGTGTTCTTCGGGCTCGCCTACACCGTGCGCGAAGGCGGCTTCATCCGCATCGAGCTCCTTTACGACCGTCTGCGCGGCCTGCCGCTCGCGGCAGCGCGCTGGTTCATCGTGATCACCAGCCTGGCGTTCGCGCTGGTGCTGGGTTTCTTCCTCGCCTCGCACGTCCACTACGCGTTCGAGAAGGACGTCCGCGCGATCTCGGTGCTGGCGACGCCCGAGTACATTCCGATGACCTTCGCGGTCGCCGGCTGCGGTCTGCTCGTCCTCCAGCTCGCGAGCTTCCTGCTCGATCGGGTGCGCAAGCTTCCGTAGGCACCAGGCATGGATAGCGGGCTCCTGATGGTCGTGCTGTTCGGTGCGCTGGCGCTGTTCCTGCTCGTCGGTCAGTGGACCGCGTTCGCGCTCGGCATCGTCGGCGTGCTGATCATCTACCTGAGCAAGGGGTACGTCGGCCTGCAGGGACTGAGTTCGGTGGTCTGGAACAATGCCAACAGCTACATTCTCATCGCCGTGCCGATGTTCCTGCTGATGGGCGAGGTGATCCTGCGCAGCGGCGTCAGCAAGTATTTCTACGCGGGCATCGCGACGCTGCTGCGGCGACTGCCCGGCGGCCTGCTGCACGCCAACATCGTCAGCTGCGCGATCTTCTCGGCGGTCAGCGGATCGAGCGTGGCCACGGCGGCCAGCGTCGGCACGGTCGCGATCCCGGAACTGCTGCGCCAGGGCTACCAGCCGCGCGCGGTGTTCGGCTCGCTGGCGGCCGGCGGCACGCTGGGCATCCTGATCCCGCCGTCGATCGTGATGGTGCTCTACGCCGCGCTGGTCGAGGAGTCGGTCGGCCGCCTGTTCATCGCGGGCATCCTGCCCGGCATCCTGATGAGCGCGGTGTTCATGCTCTACATCGCCTTCATCCTGATCCGCAACCCGTCGATCGCGCCGAAGCAGGCGAGCGCGGAGGCGGCGCAGGCGGTCCACTCGACGCGGCCGCTGTGGGACGTGCTGCCGATCGTGCTCCTGCTCACCGGTGTGCTGGGCAGCATCTACACCGGCTTCGCGACGCCCACCGAGGCCTCCGCGATCGGCGCCGCCGGCGCGCTGGCGCTGGCGGCCGGCTACCGGACGCTGACCTGGAAGGTGTTCACCGAATCGCTGATGTCGACGGTCAAGACCACGTCGATGGTGGCGATGATCATCATCGGCGCGCAGATCCTCTCGACGGCGCTGACCTTCTCCGGCGTCAGCCGGGAACTGAGCGAATGGGTGCTGACGCTGGGGCTGTCGAAGTGGGAATTCTTCCTGATGCTGGTGGTGCTCTACGTCATCCTGGGCTGCTTCGTCGACGGCATCTCGATGATCTACATGACGCTGCCGGTGCTGCTCCCGATCATCAAGGTGATCGGCTTCGACCTGATCTGGCTGGGCGTGATCATCACCATCCTGATCGAACTGGGGCAGATCACGCCGCCGGTCGGGCTGAACCTGTTCACCATCCACGGCATCTCGGGCGGCGCCAAGTTCTCCGAGGTGGTGGCGGGGTCGTTTCCCTATGTGTTCCTGATGCTCGCGGTGATCGCCCTGCTCTGGATCTGGCCGGAGATCGCGTTGTGGCTGCCGACGACCATGCGCGGCAAGTAGCCGCGCCGCGCCCGCGCGGCCGGCGCGGTCCATGATCTACCTGCACAAGATCCTGCCGCTGTTCGTGCTGCCGCTGGCGCTGGCGCTTGGCCTGGCCGCCTACGGCGCGGCGCGACGGCGGCTGAAGTGGGTCTGGATCGCGATCGTTGCGCTGTACGCGGCGGCCACGCCGCTCGCCGGCGGCGCGCTGTTCGGCCTGGTCGAGGCGGGCATGGCGCGCCGCGACGCGCGCACGGTGGCACGCGCCGACGCCGTCGTCGTCCTGAGCGGCATGCTGCACGGCGTGGCGGGGCCCGGCGGGGCGGTCATGGAGTGGACCGACCCCGACCGCTTCTTCGGGGGCGTCGAACTGTTCCGCGCCGGCGTGGCGCCGCGCCTGGTGTTCACCGGTGGCACCGTGCCCTGGCTTGCCCACCTGCCGACCGAAGGGGCGGTGCTCAAGGCGCAGGCCGAGGCGATGGGCGTGCCGCCGGAGGCGATTCGCGTGACCGCCGAGGCGCAGAACACCGCCGAGGAAGCCGCCGCCGTGCGCGCACTGCTCGGGCCGCAGGCGCCGCGCATCGTCCTGGTCACCTCGGCGTTTCACATGCCGCGCGCCGCCCGCCAGTTCGCCGGCGCGGGATTCGTCGTCGACGCGTTTCCCGTCGACTTCAAGGTCGGCACGGCGTCGCTCACGCCGATGGATTTCCTGCCGGCCGCCGGCGCGCTCGCGCTCAGCGAGGCGGCCGTGCGCGAACTCCTGGGGCGCGCGTTCTACCGGATCAAGGCGGTCATTCGCCCTTGATCCCCGCGGCGCGGATGATCGGCCACCACTTCTCGATCTCCGCCCTGTGCCAGGCGCCGAGGGCTTCGGGCGTCTGCTGCTCGCGCGCCGGAATCTCCTGGCCCATGTCGGCGAGGCGCTTGCGCACGGCCGGATCGGCGAGCGCCTCGACCACGGCACCGTTGAGCTTCATCACGACCTCGCGCGGGGCCCCGCGCGGCAGCCACAGGGCGTGCCAGACCGCGATGTAGAGGCCGGGGAGGCCGGCTTCGTCGACCGTGGGGACGTCGGGCGCGGCGGGAATGCGGCTCTTCGCGGTCACCGCGTAGGGCCGCAGCTTGCCGGCGCGCACATGCGGCAGGGCATTGGAGGCCTGGTCGAACATCAGGTCGATGTGGCCCGCCATCAGGTCGACGAGTGCCGGGCCGGTCCCCTTGTAGGGTACGAACTGCAATCGGCTGGCGGTGGCGGTCTGGAAATACACCCCGGAGACGTGCGACGCGGCGCCGACGCCGGCGGTGCCCACGGTCACCTTGTCCTGGTTGGCCTTGACCCAGGCCACGAGTTCGCGCAGGTCCCGGGCCGGCACCGCGTTCTTCGAGACCAGCAGTTGCGGATTGCTCGCGATCTGCGCGACCGGGTCGAAGTCCTTGAGCAGGTCGTACTGCAGGTTGTAGATCGCGCCATTGACCACGTGCGTGCTCCAGTGCCCGATGCCGATGGTGTGGCCGTCCGGCACGGCGCGCGCCACGCGCCCGACGCCGATCGAGCCGGCGGCGCCGACGGTGTTCTCCACCACCATGGTGCCGCCGAGCGCGCGACCGAGGCGCTCGGCCATGATCCGGCCGAGGGTGTCGGTCGGCCCGCCGGCGGCGAACGGCACCACCATCACCATCGGCCGGGACGGAAAGGTCTGCGCCGCGACGATCGGTGCATGCGACAGGACCAGGGATGCGGACAGGGCGGCGAGGCATCTCGTCATGGGCGGTTTCTCCAGGAACGCGCGGCCGTGCCGGCGACGCGCGCGCCGGCCCTGCCGTCGATTCCATTGTAGGTGCTGCGGCGTCATTGCGCGCCGTCGAGGCGCGCTGCCGGCGGCGGGTCGAGGGCGGGGGCGTCCTCCTTCAAGTCGACGCCGGACAGGCCGCGGCGACGCGCCTCGTGCATCAGATGAAACAGCTTGTGCGCCGCCGCCGCGTAGCCCAGGCCATCCGGTTCGCGGATGTTGGAGATGCAGTTGCGTTCGGCATTGGTGCGGCCGCGTCGCGGCGCCCAGGTCAGGTAGGCGCCGAGGCTGTCGGGCGAGGACAGCCCGGGCCGTTCGCCGAGCAGGATGACCGCCATGCGTGCGCCGAGGGCCGCGCCGATCTCGTCGGCAACCGCGACCCGGCCCTGCGTCACGATGACCAGCGGCGCGAGCCGCCAGCCGGCGCGATCCAGGCGCGGCAGCAGCGCGGCCAGGAGCGGCGCGGCATGGCGTTCGGCCGCGCGGGCCGACAGGCCGTCGGCGACCACGAGTGCGGCGTCGAACGGCGCGGGCGGTGGCGGCACGGCGGCGAGCGCCGCCGCGGACGCGGGCGCGAGCGCGCGGCCGAGGTCGGGCCGGGCGATGAAGCCCGCGCGATCCGGCGCCGCGCTGCGCGCTTCCAGCACGGCGGGGCCGAGCCGAGCCAGGTCGCGCCGCAGGGCATCGGTGTCGAGCGCGCGCTGCACCGCGTCGCGCGCGCGCGCATGGGCGAGCTGGAACGCGAGCGCGGGCCGGGTCGGCAGGCTGCCGCCGGCGCGCCCGAGGCCGATGCGCGCCGGGGTGAAGCGGCCCAGCGTGTGCCACGGGTCCGGCGGCGCGAGCGCAGACGGACCCGGATCGGCGGACGGCGGGGCGGCCGGCGACGCACTCATCGGCGGGCCAGGCCGAGCAGGGCGTGGCCGGCGTCGGCGCGCGCCAGGCGGAGCGGGCCGTCGAACAGCCGCATGCGGTCGAGCCAGGCCTCGAACTCCGGCGCCGGCCGCAGGCCCTGCGTCTGGCGCAGGTAGAGCACGTCGTGAAACGAGGTGCTCTGGTAGTTGAGCATGATGTCGTCCGCGCCCGGCACGCCCATGACGAAATTCACGCCGGCGTTGCCGAGCAGGGTGAGCAGCACGTCGACGTCGTCGGAATCGGCGTCGGCATGGTTGGTGTAGCAGACGTCGACACCCATCGGCAGGCCCAGGAGCTTGCCGCAGAAGTGGTCCTCGATGCCGGCGCGGATGATCTCGCGCCCGTTCAGGTATTCCGGGCCGATGAAGCCGACCACGCTGTTGACCAGGAAGGGCCGAAACGTGCGCGCCAGGCCGTAGGCACGCGCCTCGAGGGTCTGCTGGTCGACGCCGTGGTGGCCGTCGGCGGACCGCGCGCTGCCCTGGCCGGTCTCGAAATACATGACGTTGTCGCCGACGCTGCCGCGCCCGAGCGACGCGGCGGCGGCGTGCGCCTCGGCCAGGAGCGCCGCCGTCACGCCGAAGCTGCGATTGACGGCTTCGGTGCCGCCGATCGACTGGAACACCAGGTCCACCGGCGCGCCGCCGCGCATCGCCTCGAGCGCGGTGGTCACGTGCGTCAGGACGCAGGACTGGGTGGGGATCTCATAGGCGCGGATGATGCCGTCGAGCATCTCGAGCAGGCGCGTGACCTGCGCCAGGTTGTCGGTGGCGGGGTTGATCCCGATCACCGCGTCGCCGCAGCCGTACATGAGGCCGTCGACGATCGCGGCGGCGATGCCCTTCTCGTCGTCGGTCGGGTGGTTCGGCTGCAGCCGGCTGGCCAGGCGCCCCGGCAGCCCGAGTGTCGAGCGAAAGCGCGCGACCGCGCGCGCCTTGCGCGCCACCAGCACCATGTCCTGCAGGCGCATGATCTTGCTGACGGCGGCCGCCATCTCCGGCGTGATGCCGGGCGCCACCGCGGCGAGTGCCGCGCCGTCGGTCTCGTAGGCGAGCAGCCATTCGCGGAATCCGCCGACCGTGAGGTGGGCGATCGGGGCGAAGGCCGCCGCGTCGTGGGTGTCGACGATGATGCGGGTGATCTCGTCCGTCTCGTACGGGATCACCGCCTCGTCGAGAAAGACCCTGAGCGGCAGGTCCGCCAGTGCCATCTGCGCCGCGACGCGCTCCTCGGCGCTGGCGGCGGCGATGCCCGCGAGGCGGTCCCCGCTGCGCGCGGGCGAGGCGCGCGCCAGCAGGGTCCGGAGGTCGTCGAACCGGTGGCGCATCGCGCCGACGCTGCCGGAGCGGACCGTCATCGCGATGCGCCCGGGCCGTGCGCGACCGACGCGGCGTCCGGCGTCAGCCGCGCGCGAGGAAGGCGGCGACGCCGGCGAGGATGGCGAGCAGCGCCACCACGTAGGCGATGAGGGTGCCGGGACCCGCGTCGCCAGGATGCGCGCCGGCGGCCGGCGCGGTCGCGGCCACGGCGGGTGCGGCGGCGGCCGGTGCGGCCGGCGCGAAGCGGCGCGCGAGTTCGGCGTTGAACTTGGTGAAGAAGTCGTCGGCGAGCTTCTTGGCTGCCGCGTCGACCAGGCGCGAACCGATCTGGGCAAGCTTGCCGCCGACGCTCGCCTGCGCGGTGTAGTCGAGGCGCGTGGCGGCGCCTTCGGGCGTCAGGCGGACCTTCGCCTCGCCCTTGCCGAAGCCGGCGGCGCCGCCCTGGCCGTCGAACCGGATCTTGTAGGAATGCGGCGCATCGACCTCCGAGAGCGTCAGCTTGGCCTTGAAGCGCGCCTTGACCGGGCCGATCGCCGAGGTGACCGCGGCGCTGAACTCGGTGTCCGAGACGCGCAGGAGTTCGTCGCAGCCGGTGATGGCGGCCTTGAGGATCTCGGGATCGTTGAGCGCATCCCAGGCGATGGCCTGTGAGACGGGAAGGGTCTGGCTGCCGGTGAGTTCCATGCGGGATCGGGGCGACGCGTCGGGCGGGACCGGGATTGTACCGGCTTGCTCCCGCCTTCCCGCGGCCGTGCCGACGCGGCGCCGGCCGGTGCGCGATGCGGACCGGCGGCACGGCAGGCGATTGTGCGGCCGCGCGCGGTCGCGGCCGCGCGGTGCTAGGCGGGAATCTGGCGCCGGAACGGCAGCACGAGCGCGCTTGCCGGCGGCGCGGCAGGCATCTCGACGGGCCCGGCGCCGCTTGCCCCCAGGACCCGCAGCTCCTCGTCGAGCGTGAACTGCGCGAGGGTGCGAATCGCGCTTGCGTACTCCGGATCGGTGCGCAGGCGCGCCAGGTCGATCCTGCAGCCGGCGTGGCGCTCGGCGCGCTTGCGCATCAGGCGCTCGAGCAGCCAGTGGGAGAACTGGGCGAGGATCATGGCAGGGCTCCGGAATCGCGATCGGTGCGCACAGCCTATCGCCCGCACCGTGGCGTGAACAGCGCGAGGAGGCGGGATTTGCCGTCGGGATTCCGCGCATGCGCGTGTAGGAAGGCGGCCGACAGGCTCAGGCCGCGTGCAGCAGGGCCAGGAAGGCGAACCCGATCGCGGCATAGAACATGAACGCGGACTCGCGGCCGTTCCATTCGCGCGACTGCCAGCTCGCGAACCACTGTCCGCCGACGATCATGAAGCCGCCGAACCAGAGCAGGAAGCCCAGGCCGAGCCCGGCGAACGCGACATCCTTGGCAGCGTGGAAGGCGGCGGCGTCCGCGCCCAGCGCCAGGGCCAGGCGCGCCGCGCCCGCCAGGCACAGGAGCGCGGTGGCGGCCTCGACGGCGACGATCAGCCGGAATGCCAGGAGGTGCAGCGCCGGGTCGGTGACCGCGCGGCGCTTCAGCCGCGTGTCCGGGAACACCGTGTCCATGCGCATCAGGTGCGTGACGAAGCGCAGGTTGCTCTGCGGGTCGCGCAGGTTGTTGAGGACGACACCGGCGGCGAAGGCGCCGATGAGGAAGACGAACAGCGTCTGGCAGAGGCGGATGGTGAGCATGGCGCGGCCGGAACGGGACGAAGCGGCGATTGTCGCGCGCGGACGGGCGCCGCGGGCGGCGAGGCTGCCGACGGTGCGTGCGCCTTCCGGTAACATCGCGCCATTGGCATCGCGCCATTGCCGACCGGAGGACCTTCATGAAACTCACCGACGAAGAGCTCGCGCGGTTCGACCGCGACGGCTACCTGTTCTTCCCCTCGCTGTTCAGCCCTGCGGAGATCAAGCGCCTGTCCGACGAGGTGCCCGGCATCTATGCCCAGCGCCGCCCCGAGAACGTGCGCGAGAGGACCGGCGACGTGGTGCGCACCAATTTCGCCGCCCACATGTACAACGACATGTTCGCGCGCCTCGCGCGCCACCCGCGCATGATCGAGCCGGTCGAACAGATCTTCGGCGAGAAGCTCTACATGCACCAGTTCAAGATCAACGGCAAGATGGCGTTCGACGGCGACGTCTGGCAATGGCACCAGGACTACGGCACCTGGATGAACGACGACGCGATGCCGGCGGCGCGCGCGATGAACGTCGCGATCTTCCTCGACGAGACCAACGCGTTCAACGGCCCCCTGATGTTCATCCCGGGCAGCCACAAGTCCGGCGTGCTGGCTGCCGGCCACGACACCTCGACCACCAGCTATCCGCTGTGGACGATCAACAACGACACCATCAGCCAGCTGGTGGAGAAGGCCGGCGGCCGCAACGGCGGCATCGTCTCCCCGCAGGGCCCGCCCGGCTCGATGATCATCTTCCACGGCTGCCTGGTCCACGCCTCGACCTCGAACCTGTCGCCCTGGAACCGGGTCAACGTCTACCTGTCGCTGTGCGCGGTGTCCAACCACATCCGCCGCTTCAAGCGCCCGGGCTACATCGCGCATCGCCAGTTCGACCCGATCGCGTGCCTGCCCGACGACTGCCTGCTCAAGGACTATCCGGTGGCGACGCCCTGGAAGAACGGCACGCCGCCCGAGGAACTCACGGGGCTGCTGAAAGAGGCGGCGTGAGATGAACCTGCATGCGCTCCTCTTGAAGCGCCAGGCCGACGGGCGGCCGGTGCGCATCGGGCTCATCGGCGCCGGGAAGTTCGGGTCGATGTACCTCGCGCAGGTGCCGCGCACGCCCGGGGTGCACCTGGCGGCGATCGCCGATCTCAACCCGGCCGGCGCCCGCGCCAACCTCGCGCGGGTCGGCTGGCGCGAGGAAGCGAGTGCCGCGGGTTCGATCGATGCCGCGATCCGCGCCGGCAACACCCATGTCGGGGAGGACTGGCGCGCGCTCGTCGCGCATCCGGACATCGAGATCGTGGTCGAGTGCACCGGCAATCCGGTCGCCGCGGTCGACCACATCCTTGCGGCGTTCGCGCACGGCAAGCACGTGGTCAACGTCACCGTCGAGGCCGACGCGCTGTGCGGACCGCTGCTGGCGCGCAAGGCGGCGGCGGCCGGCGTCGTCTACAGCCTCGCCTACGGCGACCAGCCGGCGCTGATCTGCGACCTGGTCGACTGGGCCCGCGCCGCCGGCTTCCCGGTGGTGGCAGCGGGGCGCGGTCACAAGTGGCTGCCGCATTTCGCGCAGTCGACGCCGGAGACGGTCTGGGGCCACTACGGGCTTTCGCCCGAGACGGCGCGCATCGGCGGCCTCAATCCCAAGATGTTCAATTCCTTCCTCGACGGCTCCAAGCCGTCGATCGAATCCACGGCGGTGTGCAACGCCACCGGCCTCGCCGCGCCGCCCGACGGACTGTCGTATCCGCCGGCCTCGGTCGACGACATCCCGTTCGTCTGCCGCCCGATCGCCGAGGGCGGCGTGCTGCACCAGAAGGGGCAGGTGGAGGTGATCTCGTCCCTCGAGAAGGACGGTCGGGTGATCCCCTACGACATCCGCTTCGGCGTCTTCGTCGTCTTCGAGGGCGAGAGCGAGTACATCCGCAACTGCTTCAAGGAGTACATGGTGCGCACCGACCCCTCCGGGCGCTACGCCTGCCTCTACAAGCGCTGGCACCTGATCGGGCTCGAGGTCGGCATCTCGGTCGCGTCGGTGGCAGTGCGCGGCGAAGCCACCGGCGCCGCGACGGGCTGGAATGCCGACGTGGTGGCCACGGCCAAGCGCGATCTCGCGCCCGGCGAGATCCTCGACGGCGAGGGCGGCTACACGGTCTGGGGCAAGCTGTTTCCGGCCGCACGGTCGCAGGCGGCCGGCGGGCTGCCGCTCGGCCTCGCGCACGACCTGAAGGTGGTGCGCCCGGTCAAGGCGGGCCAGAGCCTGTGCTGGGCCGACGTGGCGGTCGACGAATCCCTGGCCGCGTACCGGGTGCGCCGCGAGATGGAGGCGGCGTTCGCCCCGGCGCTGCGCCAGGCCGCATGATGGCGCCCCCGCGCCGCCCGCCGGCAGCGCGCGCATCCGCCGCGCCGCGCGCCCTGGTCTTCGACGTCTTCGGCACCTGCGTCGACTGGCGCGGCAGCATCATCCGCGAGGGGCGCGCGCTCAACGCGGCGCGCGGCTGGGACATCGACTGGGAAGGCCTGGTCGATGCCTGGCGCGGCGCCTACCAGCCCAACATGCACAAGGTGCGCACCGGCGAACTGCCATGGACCAACCTCGATGCGCTGCACCTGATGGCGCTCAAGGCGCTGCTGCCGCGCTTCCTGCGCGGCACGCCGCGGCGCGCCGTCGGCGCCGACGACCTGGCGCGGATCAACACCATGTGGCACCGCCTCAGGGCCTGGCCCGATGCCGTGCGCGGGCTGAAGCGCCTGAAGGCGCGCCACGTGATCGGCAGCATGTCGAACGGCAACGTCGCGCTCCTCACCAACATGGCCAAGTTCGCGGGCCTGCCGTGGGACCTGGTGTTCTCCGCCGAGTGGGTGCGCCACTACAAGCCCGACCGCGAGACCTACCTGTCGGCGCCGCGCTTCCTGGCGCTCAAGCCGGCCGAGGTGATGCTGGTCGCGGCGCACAAGAGCGACCTCGACGGCGCGAAGAAGGCCGGCCTCATGACCTGCTTCGTGCCGCGGCCGCTGGAATTCGGCCGCGCCCGCCTGGCGTCGGCGGGCTACGACGCTGCCTTCGAGCCGCGCTTCGACTACAACGCGCGCGACTTCAACGACCTGGCCGATCAGCTCGGATGCTGACGCGCGAGCTGTTTCGCGACGACGCCTACCTGCGCGCGGCGCCGGCGACCGTGCTGTCGGCCGATGCCGGCGGCGTGGTGCTCGACGCGACCGTGTTCTATGCGACGGGCGGCGGGCAGCCCGGCGATACCGGCACCGTCGCATGGGACGGCGGCAGCGCGCGCGTGACCGACACCCGGCGCGACGGCGCGGGACGCATCGTGCACCTGATCGCGCCGGGGGATGCGCTGCCGGCGGCGGGAACCCCGGTGCGCCTCGCGATCGACTGGGAGCGCCGCCATCGCCTGATGCGCATGCACACCTGCCTGCACGTGCTGACCGCGGTCGTGCCCGGACCGGTCAACGGCGGCGCGGTGCGCGAGGATTCGGGCCGACTGGATTTCGACCTGCAGGGGGAGCGCCTGGACCGCGCGGAGATCGACGCGCGCCTGAACGCGCTGATCCGCGCGGGCGCCGCGGTGCGCACCGAGTGGGTCACCGACGACGAATTGCGCGAGCGCCCGGAGCTGGTCAGGACGATGTCGGTGAAGCCGCCGTCCGGATTCGGGCGGGTCCGGCTGCTGCGCATCGACGGCATCGACCTGCAGGCCTGCGGCGGCACGCATGTGGCCGACATCGCCGAGATCGGTCCGGTGACGGTGACCCGGATCGAGAGCAAGGGCCGGCAGAACCGGCGCGTCTCGGTCGCGTTCGCCTAGCGTTGCGCGCGGCCGGCGTGCGTCGCGCCGGCCGGCGCCCGCCCGGAGATCAGTCGTCCGAGGTGAAGCCGCTCGCCTTGATGATCGGCCCCCACTGATCGTACATGGCGCGCAGGTCGCGGCCGAAGTCGGCGGGCGAATCGCCTTCCGGGTCGAACGCGAAGCGGCCGTAGCCCTCGCCGACTTCCTTCGACCGGATCGCCTCGCGCAGCGCCGCGTTGAGCGCCGTGATCGTCGGCGCCGGCGTGCGCGCGGGAACGAACATGCCGAACCACTCGCGGGCGACGATGTCGCGGTAGCCGGACTCGGCGAAGGTCGGCACGTCGGGCACGAAGGACGAGCGCTGCGCGCCGGTCTGCGCGAGGATGCGCAGCTTGCCGGCCTGGTAATGCGGCAGCGGTTCGGCGATCACGTTGACCGATGCCGGGATCTGGCCGCCGAGCAGGTCCTGGATCGCCGGCGCGCCGCCCTTGTACGGCACGTGCGTGACGGGAAAGCCCAGCGCGCGGCCGATCGTGAAGCCGGTGAAGTGCGGCATCGATCCGGCGCCCGGCGAGCCGTAGGCGATCGGCTTGCCCTGCGCGCGCGCCCACTGGACGAAGTCGGCGAGATTGCGCACCGTCGCCGGCACCGCGGGCCCGACCGTGAAGCCGAACGGGAACGAGCACAGCTTGGTGACCGGCGCGAAGTCGGCGAAGGCGTCGTAGCCCAGGCGCCGGTAGACGTGCGGATAGAGGGCGAGGATCGACGCCGGGGTGAGCAGCATGGTGGTGCCGTCGGGCTCGGCGGCCTTGGTGACGTCGGCGGCGACGCGGCCGCCGGCGCCCGGCCGGTTCTCGACGATGATCTGCGGCGCGTAGTTGCCGCGCAGTCGCTCGGCGAGCAGGCGGGCGACGATGTCGGTCGATCCGCCGGGCGGGAAGCCGACGATCAGGCGCGCGTTGCGCTGCAGGGTCTGCGCGCTGCCGGCGGTCGGCAGCAGGGTGCCGGCGAGGGCGGCGGCGCCGGCGGAAAGGATGTGGCGGCGGGTGGTCACGAGATCTCCTTGGCGATGCGGTGCATGGTCGGAAGGCGCGCGGCGCCGGGGCCGCTGGGCGCGAATGCTATCCTAAATTCCCCAGCCGCCCACGCCGATCCCGCCGTGCCACAGAACGCCTCCGCCGAGTCCCCGGTTCCGCTCGAATCCATGCTGCGCCTGCCGCGCACCGTCTATGACGCGGAGCACCTCGCGTTCGGCGAGGCCATGCGCAGGTTCATCGCCGCCGAACTGGCGCCGCACATGCAGCGCTGGGAGGAGGAGGGCATGGTGCCGAAGGCGATCTGGCGCCGCTTCGGCGACCTCGGCGCGCTCGGCGCCGGCATCCCCGAGCAGTACGGCGGCGCGGGCGACGATTTCCGCACCCTCGCGGTCGCCGTCGAGGCGCATGCGCGCGCCGGCATGGCGGCGCCGGCCTTCGAACTGCACACCGGGATCGTCGCGCCCTACGTCGTCCATCACGGCACCGAGGCGCAGAAGCGCCATTGGCTGCCGCGCCTGGCCAGCGGCGATGCGGTCGCCTCGATCGGCATGACCGAGCCCGACAGCGGCAGCGACCTGGCGGCCGTGCGCACCCGCGCGGTGCGCGACGGCGATGCCTACGTGGTCGACGGCTCCAAGGTCTTCATCACCAACGGCATCGTCGGCGACCTCGTCGTCCTCGTGGTCAAGACCGCGCCGGAACGGAAGGCCAAGGGCGTGTCGCTGCTCCTGGTCGATACCAGCCTGCCGGGCTACCGCAAGGCGAGGAACCTCAAGAAGGTCGGCAACAAGGCGCAGGACACGGCGGAACTGTTCTTCGACGGCATGCGGGTTCCGGCGGATTGCCTGCTGGGCGAGGAGAACGGCGGCTGGAAGGTGCTGATGTCCGAGCTGGTGCAGGAACGCATCCTGGTGGCGGTGCGCGCGGCGGCCTGCTGCGAGGCGGCGCTCGAGATGACGGCGCGCTGGGTCAAGGAGCGCCGTGCCTTCGGCGGCCGGGTGTTCGACTTCCAGAACACGCGCTTCCGGCTGGCCGACGTCGCCACCGAGACCCAGGCGCTGCGGGTGTTCACCGACCGCTGCATCGAGCTGCATGCGCGCGGCGCGCTCGACATGCACACCGCCGCGATGGCCAAGCTGTACTCCACCGAGGTGCAGGACCGCGTGCTCGACGCGTGCATGCAGCTGCATGGCGGCACCGGATACATGTGGGACTACCCGATCGGGCGCATGTGGGCCGACGCGCGGGTGCACCGGATCTATGCGGGCACCAACGAGATCATGCGCGAGATCATCTCCCGGTCGCTGTGAGCGCGCCGGCCGGCGGCGCCGCGATCGGGCGGCACGCGACCCTCAACGACCTGTACCGCCTCGCCTGCAAGTGGCGCGGCGGCGCGGAGTTCCTGATCGACGCCGCGCAGCGGCTGTCGGGCGCGCAGGCCTGGGCGGCGAGCCTGGATGCGGCCGCCTGCCTGCGGGCGCACGGGGCGGCGCGCGGCGCGGTGGTCGCGTTCCTGTGCCGGCCGTCGGTCCGGCACGCGCTTGCGTGGTTCGCGGCGCCGCTGGCCGGCGCGGTCGGCGCCAGCCTGCACCTGCGCGAAACGGCGGCGAACCTCGGCGAGACCGTCGACTGGCTCGGCGCGCGGGTCCTGGTCTACGACGACGCGTCCGCGGCGCTCGCGGCCGAGGTCCTTGCCGCGGCGCCAGCCTGCCGCGGCATCGCGCTCGGCGCGCTGTTCGGCACCGGGGCGCGGACCGACGGGCTGCCGGTGGCGGCCGGGAGCGACGATCTGGCGGCGATCATCCTGTCCTCCGGCACGACCGGGCGTCCCAAGGGGGTGATGCACTCCCATGGGACGCTCGTGGCGAACGCGAAGGGCGGCCAGGCGCTCTACGGCGGCATCGGCACGGCCGACGCGACCCTGGTGGTGATGCAGCCGTCGTTCGCGGCCTGGGTCAATGTCGTGGTGCCCTACGTCGGCGCGCATGCGCGGGTCGTCTTCGACGACACCTTCGCGCCGCGCCGGTATCTGGAGACGCTCGCGCGCGAGGGCATCACGATGGCGCCGGCGGTGCCGACCATGTGGCGCATGATCCTGGCCGAGGAGGCCGACGCCCCGGCGCCGGCGGCGCTGCGCCTGGTGTCGATCTCGGGGGAGCCGCCGACCCCGGCCGACGTCGCGCGCATCGTGGGCGGCCTGTGCCCGCGCATCGCGTCGTTCCTGGTCTCGAGCGAGTCCGGCTGCGGTGCCGCGGTCCTCGCCACCGAGCCCACGCTGCTGGGCGCGGCGGGAGGAGCCGGCAAGCCGGGGACCTCGGGGCGCCCGGTGGTCGGCGCCGACGTGCGCATCGTCGATCCGGAGGGGCCGATCGACGCGCTCGTGGCGCCGGGCGAGACCGGCGAGATCTGCCTGGCCGGCGCGTCCCTGGCGCTCGGCTACTGGCGCGATCCGGCCCTGACGGCTGCCCGCTTCGTCGCTGGCTGGTGGCGTTCGGGCGACCTCGGCTACCTCGACCCGGACGGCGACCTGTTCGTCTGCGGGCGCCGCGACAACCTGATCAACAGCGGCGGGCTGAAGATTCACGGCGAGGAAGTCGAACGGGTGCTGCTTGCCCACCCCGGCGTGGCGCAGGCGGCGGTCGTCGGGCAGGCCGATCCGACGTGGGGCGAGCGCGTCGAGGCCTACGTGGTCGCCGCGCCGCGGCAGGCCGCGCCGACCGCGGCCGCTCTCGATGCCTGGTGTCGTGACGGCGGCCGGCTCGCCGGCTACAAGGTGCCCAAGGCGTTCCACCTGGTCGACGCGCTGCCCGTCGGGCCGACCGGCAAGCTGTATCGCCGCGGCCTGCGCGCGGCGCCGGGCGCGGGCGGCGCCGCGCCGCCCTGAGCCGGCTACCAGCGCCGCCAGTAGGGGCCGAAGCCGCCGTGGATGCCCCAGGTCCAGCCGCTGCGCGGGGTCCATCCGTAATGGGGGCGGGGCCAGAACGGGTCGAAAAAGGGATCGTGGCGGCGCTGCAGGGCGAGGCGGCGCTCGCGCTCGCGCTCGAGCGCGCGGGCGGCCTGCGCGTCGCGATCGGCGAGCTGCGTGATGAGCGTCGCCTGACGGGCCCGCTCCTGGGCGGCGACCAGATGGTCGATCACGGACTGGTCGACGCCCTGGCGCGCGAGATCGACGATCTGCGCCGCGTCGAGGTTGTAGTAGGTGCCGGTCGCCTGCAACTCGGCGATGATCGACGCCGGCGGCGTGCCGGCCCGCGACAGCGCGAGGACACGCGACAGCGGGACCGACGGATTGGGCGCCGGCGTCAGCCGCGCCAGTTCCTCGGCGGAGAGGCGCTGCACCGCGCCGCGCTCCGGTGCGGTCGAGGCGCAGCCGGCAAGCAGGGCCGCGAGGGCGAAGGCGGCAAGCGTTCGAATGGCGGACATGTCGGAATCCGGTCGGGAGTTCGAGGGAACCAACGCATTGGACCGCCGGTCGGTGCACCCGTTCCCGGCACGCGCGACGGATTCAGTCCGCGCCCGCCGCCGACGGCTGCTTGAACGGCGCATGCTCCTGCAACTCGTTGACGTAGCGGTGGATTCCGGCGCTCTCGCGCTTGAGGAAGTCCTCGACGGCGTCGGCGAACTGCGGATGCTTGAGCCAGTGGAACGATCGCGTCTCCACCGGCAGGAAGCCGCGCGCGAGCTTGTGTTCGCCCTGGGCGCCGCCCTCGAAGGTGCCGATGCCGCGCTCGATGCAGAACTCGAGGGGCTGGTAGTAGCAGGTCTCGAAGTGCAGCCCGGGCGCGTAGCCGAGCGCGCCCCAGTAGCGGCCGTAGAGCGTGGCGCCGTCGTGGATGCACAGCGAGGCGCAGACGTCGCTCCCGCCCATGCTCCCGACCACGAGCAGCAGGTGCTGCGGCATGGTCCGGCCGATGCGCTCGAAGAACGCGAGGTTCAGATAGGGTGTCGAGTGATGCGCGCGGTAGGTGTGCGCGTAGCAGCGCATCCAGAAGCGCCAGAGGTCCTGGTCGATCGCCTCGCCCGCGACGCGGCGAAAGCGGATGCCGGCCTCGCGCACCTTGCGGCGTTCCTGGCGGATCTTCTTGCGCTTGTCGTGGGACATGGTGGCGAGGAAGGCCTCGAAATCCGCGTAGCCCCGGTTCTGCCAGTGGAACTGCACGGTATGGCGCTGCAGCATGCCGCCGCGGCGCAGCGTCGCCTCGTCGTCGTGCGCCGGAAAATTGACGTGCAGCGACGACACCTCGGCCGATCCGGCCAGCTCGAGCGCGGCGTTGAGCAGGGCGGCGCGCACGGCGTTGCCGCGGCCGAGCAGCCGCGGCGTCGTGCAGGGCGTGAACGGGATCGCCGAGAGCAGCTTCGGGTAGTAGGCTAGGCCATGGCGGCGATAGGCGTCGGCCCAGGCCCAGTCGAACACGTACTCGCCGTACGAATGCATCTTCACGTACAGCGGCATGGCGCCGGCGAGCGCGCCGCCTTCGGTGAGCACCAGATACTGCGGGGTCCAGCCGGTGTCCTCGACCGCGCAGCCGGTCTCGTGCAGCGCATGCAGGAACGCGTGCGAGACCAGCGGGTGGCCGCCGCCCAGCGCATCCCATTCCGCGGGATCGAGGTCGCGCAGCGAATCGAGTACGGTCAGTGTGCTCAAGGAAGGCGATGGGGCGGGCGCGGGAGGAGTGCGATAATTCGCGACGATGCGTTGCCGGACGGCAACCGCGCCGAACTCCGCCGGACGATTCTAGCCTCATGAGCGCCAAGGTCGCGATCGCGCAACTCAACTTCACCGTCGGCGACCTGGCCGGCAACCGCCGCCGCATCGCCGATGCGGCGCGCGACGCCCACGCCGCGGGCGCGGCCGTGCTCCTCACCCCGGAGCTCGCGCTGACCGGCTACCCGCCCGAGGATCTGGTCATGCGCCGTGCCTTCATGGAGGCGACCATGGCCGAGTTGCGCGCGCTGGCGGCCGACACCGCGGCGCTGCGCGGCCTCGCGCTCGTGGTCGGGCATCCGGCCGGGGGCGACGACCGCACGCGCTCGATCACGATCCAGCAGCGCCACAACGCCGCCTCGGTGCTGCGCGAGGGGCGGGTGATCGGCACCTACGCCAAGCGCGAACTGCCGAACTACCAGGTGTTCGACGAGAAGCGCTATTTCACCCCGGGGCGCGAGACCCTGGTGTTCGAGGCCGGCGGCGTGCGCTTCGGACTACTGATCTGCGAGGACGCGTGGTTTCCTGCGCCGGCGCGCGATGCCCGCGCCGCCGGCGCCGAGGCGCTGCTGGTGATCAATGCCTCGCCCTACCACATGGGCAAGACCGGCGAGCGCGTCGAGCGCATGCGCGAGCGCGTGGCCGAGACCGGGCTGCCGCTGGTGTTCGCCCACAACGTCGGCGGCCAGGACGAGATCGTCTTCGACGGCACCTCGTTCGCCCTCGATGCCCGCGGCGAACTGCGTGCGCGCCTGCCGATGTTCGAGGAGCGCCTGGGCCTGGTCAGCGTCGGCGGTGGCGCCGTCGACGGCGGCGAGGTCGCCGCCGAGCCGCCGGTCGAGGCGCAGGTCTACGCGGCGCTCAAGATGGGCGTGCGCGACTACGTCGGCAAGAACGGCTTCCCCGGCGCGATCATCGGCATGTCCGGCGGCATCGACTCGGCGCTGACCCTCGCGATCGCCTGCGACGCCCTCGGCGCCGAGCGCGTGCGCGCGGTCATGATGCCGTCGCAGTACACCGCCGACATCTCGTGGATCGACTCGCGCGACATGGTCGCCCGGCTCGGCGTGCGCTACGACGAGATCCCGATCCGGCCGATGTACGACGCCTTCGAGGCGGCGCTGGCCCGCGATTTCGCCGGTCTGGCGCCCGACACGACCGAGGAGAACCTGCAGGCGCGGATCCGCGGCACGCTGCTGATGGCCCTGTCGAACAAGCACGGCGCGATCGTGCTCACCACCGGCAACAAGAGCGAGATGGCGGTCGGCTACTGCACGCTCTACGGCGACATGGCCGGCGGCTTCGCGGTCATCAAGGACATCGCCAAGACCCTGGTGTACCGGCTGGCGGCGTGGCGCAACAGCGTCTCGGCGGTGATTCCCGAGCGCATCATCACCCGCGCGCCGTCGGCGGAACTGCGCCCGGGCCAGACCGACCAGGACAGCCTGCCGCCGTACGAGGTGCTCGACGCGATCCTCGCCGCCTACGTCGAGGAGGACCTGAGTCCCGCGGAGATCGTCGCCAAGGGATACGCGGAGGCCGACGTGGCGCGGGTGGTCCGGCTGATCCGCATCTCCGAGTACAAGCGGCGCCAGGCGCCGGTCGGCGTGCGCGTGACCCACCGCGCCTTCGGCCGCGACTGGCGCGTGCCGATCGTCAACCGCTTCCGCGACTGAGCGCGCGGGCGCGCATTGATATACTCGCGGGCGTCCCCCTTCGAATCGCCGTTCCCGGAGCACCCATGAAAAAGATCGAAGCCGTGATCAAGCCCTTCAAGCTCGACGAGGTCCGCGAGGCGCTCTCCGAGGTCGGCGTGACCGGGCTCACCGTCACCGAGGTCAAGGGGTTCGGCCGGCAGAAGGGGCACACCGAGCTCTATCGCGGCGCCGAGTACGTCGTCGACTTCCTGCCCAAGGTCAAGGTCGAGGTGGTGGTCGCCGACAAGGACGTGCAGGGCGTGCTCGATGCCATCATCAAGGCCGCGCGCACCGGCAAGATCGGCGACGGCAAGATCTTCGTCTCCGGCTGCGAGCACGTCCTGCGCATCCGCACCGGCGAAACCGGCGAATCTGCGGTCTGACGGCGCGGTCTGACAGCGCGGCTTGACGGGGCGGTTTGGCGGGCCGGGCCGCCCCGACCGTCAGGCTTCCTTGCGCATTGCCGCCGCCGGCAGGCAGTCGACGCGCGCGTACTCGCCCTGCCCGAACAGGGCGGGGTCGGCGATGAACGCGCGCATCATGTCGAGGCTGTCGGCGCCCCAGAACAGTTCCCCGCCGACCTCGAAGGTCGGCACGCCGTAGACGCCGCGCGCGATCGCGCGTTCGGTATTGGCGGCGAGTGCCGCCTTGACCGCGGGCGCCGCGAGCGCCGCCTGCGGATCGGCGACGCCCAGGCGCGCGGCGAGTGCGGCCAGGCTGGCCGGGGCGTTGATGTCCTCGCCGCGCTCCCAGATCGCGCTGAAGGCGGCGTCCACATGGTCGGGCGTCGCGCCGGCGGCGACCAGGAGCCGCAGCGCGTGGAGGGGATTGAACGGGTGCGCCGGCGGGAACCGCAACGCGATGCCGTGCTGGTGCGCGAGCCAGACGCAGTTGCGATACGTGTGGCGCCGCTTTTCCGGGATCTCGGCCGGCCCCTTGTGGCCGTGCGCCTTGAGCAGTCCGGCGAACAGGACCGGAACGTACTCGACCTCGAGACCCGCCGGCAGGCGGTCGAACTGGCGCAGATGCAGGTACGCGTAGGGCGAAATGAGGTCGAAGTACCAGGTGGCGCGCATGCCCGCTACAGCCCGATGGTCGTCGCGCTGACCGCGGGGGCGCTGTGCTCCCAGATCGCGTTGAAGCGGCTCAGCCACGCGCGCGTCTCGACCGGGTCGTCGAGGTAGATCGAGCCCTTGGGATGGGCGTAGTGGCGCCGGCGCAGGCAGTGCGCATCGTCGCCGACCACCAGCACGTCCTCGAGATTGCGGATCTCCTCGTTGGTCTGGTGGATCGCGATCGCGTGGCTGAACTGGCGCAACAGCCGCATCAGGCGCGGCGAGCGCGTGGCGACGATGGCCGGATCGTGGACCACGATCTGCACCCGGTTGCTGCGGCGCTTCAGCAGGAACGAGCGCAGCTGCTCCTCGCGCGCGACCGAATTCATGCCGAAGTCGGCGAGGTTGCGGTCGAACATGCGCAGCGTCCGCCCGGTCTTCGCGAGCAACTCGTCGAATGCGTCGGCGAACGCCTTCCTGGTATCGATCAGCCGCCGTTGCGGGCCGCCCGGCACCACCTCGGTGGTCGGCGGCGGTTCCGGCGGCGGCTTCCAGTTGGTGAAATCGAGGTCGTTGTCGTTGGTGCTCAAGGGGATGCTCCGGGATGCAGCCAGCCATGCGTGTACCAAGCATAAAGCAAGTCGAGGTCGCGCCCCGCGGGCAGCGGGCCGGGCGCGAGCCGGCGCGCGTCGGCCAGCGCGGTCAGCGCCGGCGACGCCGCGTCCGCGAAGGTGTCGCCGTTGACGTACAGCGCGCGGCCGCGATGCAGCATGCGGGTGCGCGGGTCGAGGCGCACGCCGCGGGCGGCGGCGGCGCGCGCGAAGCGCGCGCGCGCCAGGGGCGCGGCCGGCGGGTCGAAGAACACCGACGCCTTCGGCTCGCTGAGGTAGGCGCCGAGAAACGCAGCCACGCTCTCGCGGGTCGGGCGAAGCGTGCCGATGAGGCGCATCGCGCGCTCGACGTAGCGCTCGGGCACCCGCGCGGGCGCGCGCGTCGCCCGCAGGTCGGGGTCGGCGTACATCCCGGGCCGCTGCAGGTGGTCGGCGAGGTGCTCGAGGTAGCCGCGCGTGAGCTCCTGCGCAGACGGCGCGCGGAACCCGATCGAGTAGGTCATGCACTCGCCGAGCGCGACGCCATCGTGCGCGCAGCCGGGCGGCAGGTAGAGCATGTCGCCGGGCTCGAGCACCCACTCTTCGCCGGGACGGAAGTCGCGCAGGATCCGCAGGGGGGCGCCGGGGACCAGCGCGCGGTCGCGCTGCGTCGAGATGCGCCAGCGCCGCCGCCCGTGGGCCTGCAGCAGGAAGACATCGTAGGAATCGAAATGCGGACCGACCCCGCCGCCGTCGGTCGCCCAGGAGATCATCAGGTCGTCGAGCCGTGCCGACGGCACGAAGCCGAAGCGCTGCAGCAGGGCATCGGCGCCGGCGTGATGCAGATTGACGCCCTGCACCAGCAGCGTCCAGGGCGGCGCGGTGCCGCGCCGCAGCGCGCGCGCGGCGAACGGACCGTGCTCGAGCCGGAACCGGCCGCGCACGCGCGACACCAGGCGGCTCTCGACGTCGTCGCGCCCGGCGAGCGCGAACAACTGCGCGCGCGTCAGCAGCGGCCGGAAGCCGGGAATGGCGCGCCGCACCAGCAGCGGGCGCTTGTGCCAGTAGCGTGCGAGGAAGCGATCCGCGGAATAGCCCCCCAAAAGCTGCGAAATATCGCTTGGCAAGGCGTTTTTCATGTGGCTATTATAGAAACAGCCGTAGCAGTCGATCCGACGGGAGCAGCGAACCGAGACAGATTTTTTTTGGCGGCCCGGCACCGGCGAACCACCGGGCGTGCCGCGCGAGGAGACAGGCCATGCTCAACGCAGGACAGAGCGCACCGGAATTCCGCCTTCCCGACCCCGACATGGAACTGGTCGACTTCTCGCAGTTGCGCGGCAAGCGCAACATCGTGCTGTACTTCTACGATCGCGACAACCTGCCGGGCAGCACGCTCGAGGCGATCGAGTTCTCCGAGCTCGAAGACGACTTCCGGCGCCACAACTGCGTCGTCCTCGGCGTCTCGCCGGACGACTGGACCAGCCACGCCGAGTTCCGCGACCGCCACGGACTGACGGTCACGCTCCTGTCCGACCCGGAGTGCGAGGTCTGCCGGCGCTACGACGTGGTCAGGGCCGACGCGCCCTCGGCGGCGGGGCGGCCGCACGTGCTGCGCTCGACCTTCGTGATCGACCGGCGCGGCAAGGTGCGCCATGCGCTCTACGGCGTGAGCCCCAAGGGGCATGCGAGCGAAGTCCTGAATCTGGTAAAAACGCTGCCGCACTAGGCGGATTGGCCGCCAGGGGACTGTCATGAAGGTCGGCCGCGATTCGGTCGTTGCGATCTCGTATGCGCTGTTCGACGCCCAGGGCGAGCTGCTCGAGCGCACCAGCGCGCCGGTGCACTATCTGCACGGCGGGCACGACGGCATCTTTCCGCTGATCGAGCAGGCCCTTCAGGGCAAGGCGGTCGGCGAGACCGCGCGCGTGAAGCTCGAGCCCGGCGATGCGTTCGGCGATTACGACGAGATGCTGCTGCGGGTCGAGCCGCGCGAGCTGTTTCCCGAGGCCCTCGAAGTCGGCATGCGGTTCGAGGGGATCCCGGGCGACGCCGATGCGGCCGCGCAGGGCGGGGCGATCTTCACGGTCACCGACATCGCCGAGGGCAAGGTGGTGCTCGACGCCAACCATCCGCTGGCCGGCATGGCCCTGGTGTTCGAGTGCACGGTCGAGGCGGTGCGCGCGGCCACCGGCGAGGAGGTCGCGCACGGGCACGTCCACGACGAGGGCACCGCCCCGCACTGACCGCGGCTGCCGCCGGGTCAGGGGCGCGGCACGTAGCGGCGCGGCGCGAAGCGGAATACGGCGGGCGCCGCCGGATCGATGGTCGCCTTGATCCAGCCGAGCGCGGGCGATCCGAAGGTCTCGACGCGGGTGACGTTGGCGACCGGCTCGCCGCGCGCGTCGCGCAGCGGCTGGTCGATCCGCATGCGATGGGTGTCGCCGTGCACGATCGCCACCGGCCTGGCGAAGGCGCGCGCCTCGCGCGCGAGCTGGGCGCGGAACTCCGCATACCCGTCGCGGTGGCCGGCGCGGCGGCGTGCGTCGACCTCTTCGAAATCGGGATTGCCGTGGATGATCACCATCACCGCGAGCGCGCCCGCCTGTCCCGCATGGGCGAAGGCCGCGCCGAGCCACGCGGTGTTGGCCGCGAGCCGGTCGCGGAACTCCGCGTTGTCGCCGCGGCGCTTCCAGTTGTTGTTGCTGCCGGGAACGTTGAGCGCGACGAACAGCACGCGCTCGTGCTCCCAGCGCACGTTCTCGCGCCAGGCGGCGAAGCGCGGCTGCAGATCGCCCTGGCGCGTGAGCCGCAGGCGGTGGCGGCCGAGCGAGTAGGCGTCGGCGAAGAACACCTCGCGCAGCCGCGCCAGCCGTTCGCGCGGATCGAAGCGCCCGTTGCTGTCGCGATGGCAGTCGGTCCATTCGTTGTCGCCGGGCACCAGGAGGAAGGGCCGTGCCGACTGGTCGAACTCGGCCCGCCGGGCGAGAAAGAGCGCGTCGTCGCACGGCGTGTTTCCGGCCTTGATGTCGCCGACGTGGACGACCGCGGCGACATCGGCGTCGGCGCCGATCTCCTCGAGCATCACGCGCAGTGCGCCGGCCTCGTAGTCGCCGTAGGGAATGTCGCCGAGGAGCGCGATGCTGCCGGCGGCGCCCGCGTGGCAGGCCAGCGCCGCGGCGGTGGCGGCGAGGCCGCGGCGCAACGCACGCATCATGGCGTGTCGGCCAGGCGCTTGAGCTCGTAGATCAGATCGAGCGCCGCGCGCGGCGTCAGCTCGTCGGGCCGGATCCCGTCGAGCAGCGCCAGCGCCTCCGGCCGGGCCGACTCCGCGGGCGGCGCGGCCGGAGGCGCCGGCGCGCCGGCGAACAGGTCGAGCTGCGGCCGGGTCATGCGCGCGGCCTGGTCCTCGAGGTCGGCCAGGTGCCGGCGCGCGGCGCGAATCACCGCCGGCGGCACGCCGGCGAGCTGGGCGACCTGCAGTCCGTAGCTCTGGCTCGCCGGGCCGTCGCGCACCTCGTGCAGGAACACCACGCCGCCGCCATGCTCGGCGGCGGCCAGGTGCACGTTGGCGACCTCCGGATACTCGCGGTCGAGCTGGGTCAGCTCGAAGTAGTGGGTGGCGAACAGCGTCATCGAGCGATTGGTCTCGACCAGCCGGCGCGCGATCGCCCAGGCCAGCGCCAGGCCGTCGAAGGTCGACGTGCCGCGCCCGACCTCGTCCATCAGCACCAGGCTCTCCGGCGTGGCGGCGTTGAGGATCGCGGCCGACTCCGTCATCTCGACCATGAAGGTCGAGCGGCCCTGGGCCAGGTCGTCGGCCGCGCCGATGCGGGTGAAGATGCGATCGACCGGGCCGAACCGCGCCCGTCGCGCCGGCACGAAGCTGCCGGCGTAGGCGAGCAGGGTGATGAGGGCGACCTGGCGCATGTAGGTCGACTTGCCGCCCATGTTCGGGCCGGTGATGAGCAGCAGCCGGCGCTGCGGGTCGAGGCGGACGTCGTTGGGCACGAAGTCGGGCACCTGGCCGGCCACCACCGGATGCCGGCCGCCGTCGATCTCGATGCCCGGCATGGCGTCGAGCACCGGTTCGGTCCAGTCGAGCACGTAGGCGCGCTCGGCCAGGCTGGCGAGCGCGTCGATCTGCGCGATGGCGCGCGCGGCGCGCTGCAGCGCGCCGACGTGCGGCCGCAGGTCCTCGAGCAGCGCCTCGTAGAGCGACTTCTCGCGCGCGAGCGCGCGCGACTCGGCGGACAGCGCGCGGTCCTCGAAGGCCTTGAGTTCGGGCGTGATGTAGCGCTCGGCGTTCTTCAGCGTCTGGCGGCGCCGGTAGTCGTCCGGGATCTTGGCCGCGTGGCTGTTGGTGACCTCGATGTAGTAGCCGTGCACGCGGTTGTACTCGACGCGCAGGTTCGGGATGCCGGTGCGCTCGCGCTCGCGCGCCTCGAGCGCGACCAGGAACTCGCCGGCGTTGGTGGCGAGGCCGCGCAGCGCGTCGAGTTCGGCATCGAACCCCGCGGCGATCACGCCGCCGTCGGCCACGCGCGCCGCCGGTTCCGGGTGCAGGACGGTACCGAGCAGCGTGACCACGTCGGTCGGCACAGCCGCCTGCGCGCGCAGTTCGGCGCACAGGCCGCCCGCCCCGGGCACGGCGGCGGCGAGCGCCGGCAGCGCCGCCAGCGATTCGCGCAGCCCCGCGAGCTCGCGCGGGCGCGCGCTCCCGAGGGCGATGCGCGCGGCGATTCGCTCGACATCCGACACCGCGCGCAGCGCCGCGCGCGGCGCGTCGAATCCGCGCCCGTCCGCAAGGAAGGCGGCGACCGCGCCGTGGCGCGCCCGCGCGACCGCCGGGTCGCGCCGCGGATGGTGGAGCCAGCGCGCGAGGGTGCGGCTGCCCATCGACGTGATGCAGCTGTCGAGCGTGGCGAACAGCGTCGGCGTCGGCGCGCCGCGCAGGGTCTCGGTGATCTCGAGGTTGCGCCGCGTCACCGCATCGAGGGTCAGGTACTCCTGGCCGGTCTCCACGGCCATCGCCTGCACGTGATCGAGCCGCCGGCCCTGGGTCGACTCCGCATAGCGCAGGAGCGCGCCGGCGGCGCCGAGTGCCATGCTCAGGCCGGCGGCGCCGAAGCCGTCGAGCGTGGCGACGCCGAACTGCTCCAGCAGCCGCTTCTGGCCGGCGCGGACGTCGAACAGCCAGTCGTTCTGCGCGGTGCGCGCGGCACCGCCGCCGAGCTCGACGGCGGCGCTCTCCGGGACCAGCACCTCCGCCGGGCGCAGGCGCTCGAGTTCGTGGGCGAGCCGCGCCGGCGCGATCTCGGCGAGGCACAGCTCGCCGCCGGCGACATTGAGCCACGCCAGGCCATAGGCGCGGGCGGCGGTGCCCGCGCCGAGGCGGTCGGGCAGGACCGCCATCAGCAGGGCATCCCCCTTCTCGGGCAGCAGCGCCTGGTCGGTGATGGTGCCGGGCGTGACCACGCGCAGGACCTTGCGTTCGACCGGCCCCTTGGCGGTGGCCGGATCGCCGATCTGCTCGCAGATCGCCGCCGACTCGCCCAGCCTGACCAGGCGCGCCAGATACTGCTCTACCGCATGCACCGGCACGCCCGCCATCTTCACCGGCACGCCTGCGGAGGCGCCGCGCGTGGTCAGGGTGATGCCGAGCAGGCGCGCCGCCTTCTCGGCATCGTCGTAGAACAGCTCGTAGAAGTCGCCCATGCGATAGAACACCAGCGTGGACGGGTAGTCGGCCTTGACGCCCAGGTACTGGCGCATCATCGGCGTGTGCTGGTCGAACGGGCCCGCGGGGGCGGTGTCGCGCTTGCTCAATCCTGGCTCGTCGGCAATGGGCACGCCGCGGGGCCGGCGCGAGGCGCGATTATGCTACGGAGCTCCGGGGCGGGGGCGGTCGCACGAACTGGGCGGGCGGACCCGCCCAATTCCCGCGACTCGTCGCGGCGCCCGGACCGTACGATGCCAACGGGTGGGCTTGCGTCCGCGACCCGCGGATGCGGGCACCCGCCCGCCGACGCCATGGAACCAGCCGCCGCCATTCTGCCGACACTCTCGACGCGCCGCGCCAGCCGTCTCCGACGGGTGCGCGCGGCCCGGGAGCGCGCCTGATGGGCTTTCTGCTGCCCCGGAGCCTCATTGCCCGGCTCCTGACGCTGTTCGCGCTCGCGCTGGCGCTGACCGTCGGTGCCGGGCTGGTCGTCTCCTACCAGCTGCAGTTCCTGCGCCAGGTCGAAGACGCGCAGCAGTCCGGCCAGATCGTCGCCGAAGCCTCGGCGCGGTTCGTCGCCGAGGCGATGTCCGGCGATGGCGAAGGATTGCGGCAGGCTCTGTCCAAGGCGGTGTCCGGCACCAGCTTCCGTTCTGCCGAACTGCGCACCATCTCCGGGATTCACCTGGTCCACCATGGCACCGAGCCGCTGCGCCGGGCCGCGCCGGACTGGCTGGTGCGAACGGTGGCGGCGCGACTGCCGATGGTCGAGGTGCCGGTCACTTCCGGCGCGCGCACGCTGGGCGTGCTGCGGCTGCATCCAGCGGCCGAGCGCTTTGCCGCACTCTACTGGGACAGTCTGCGGCTCATGCTCGTCTTTGGTGCGCTGTGCCTGTCCCTGACGCTCGCCGCCGTCGGATACCTGTTGTCGCGCTGGATCGGCGGGCTCGAGCGCCTCGGTCGGGTCGAATCGCGCATCCGCGCCGGCGTGCTCGATGCCGCGGCCGAGGTCGACCGCGACGCGCCGCTCGAGATCCGCCGCGCCGCAGAGATGCTCAACAACACGACCGCGAGCCTGCGCGCGCAGTTCGCCCACGCGCAGAGCGCCGCGCGCGAGACGATCGCCCAGCTGTCGAGCTTCGACAGCCTGACCGGACTGCCCAACCGCGCCAGCTTCTTCGAAGCGGTCGAGGCGCGCATCGCGCGCGCCGGGCACGACCCGCGGCCCTTTGCGGTCGTGCACTTCGACCTGTTCGACTTCAAGGACGTCAACGATGCCTGCGGGCACGCCGCCGGCGACCGCGCGCTCGCGGAGGTCGGGCGCGCACTGCGCCAGGCCCTGGCGGCCGAGCATGCGGTGGCACGGGTCGGCGGCGACGAGTTTGCGGTGCTCGTGGACGGTTTCGCCGACGCGGCCGCGATCGAGACGATGGTCGCGGACGTGTGCGCGGCGGTCGAGGGCGTCGCGCTTCCCGACGCCGCCGGCGTGGCGCTGTCCGCCAGCCTCGGCGTCGCCTGCTTCCCGCGCGACGGCGCCGACGGCACCACGCTGCTCAAGCATGCCGAGATCGCGCTGCACCGGGCCAAGGCCGGCGGCCGGCGCGCCAGCGTCTACTTCTCGGCGGAGCTCGAGCGCGCCCATCGCGAGCGCACCGAGCTCGAGCGCGAACTGCGCCTGGCGCTCGAGCGCGGGCAGCTCCATCTCGAATACCAGCCCAAGTACCACCTCGGCTTCGGCCAGGTGGTCGGTGCCGAGGCGCTGCTGCGCTGGAGTCATCCGGTGCTGGGCAACGTGTCGCCGGCGCGCTTCATCCCGGTCGCGGAAGCGACGGGCCTGATCGTTCCGATCGGACGCTGGATCATCGAGGAGGTCTGCCGCCAGATTCACCGCTGGGAGGACCAGGGGATGCCGTCGATCCAAGTGGCGCTCAATCTGTCGGCGTTGCAGCTGCGCGAGCCGCGCCTGTTCGAGGACATCGAGGCGATCCTGGCGACGGCCGAGGTGCTGCCGGGGCAGATCGAGCTCGAGATCACCGAAAGCCTCCTGATGGCCGATCCGGAGTCCGCGGTGGCTCTGCTGCGGCGCCTGCGCGATGCCGGCTTCTCGATCGCCATCGACGACTTCGGCACCGGCTATTCGTCGCTCGCGTACCTCAAGAAGTTTCCGGTCGGGGTGCTCAAGATCGACCGCTCGTTCGTCAAGGACATCTCGGTGGACATGGACGACCGCGCGATTGCGGCGGCCATCGTCAGCCTCGCGGGCAGCCTGCTGCTCGACGTCGTGGCCGAGGGCGTGGAAACGATCGAGCAGGTCGACGTGCTGCGGGAGCTCGGCTGCGACTACCTGCAGGGGTACTACATCAGCCGGCCGCTCCGGGGCGATGCGTTCGCCACCTTCGTGCGCCGCAGCCGCGAGCACGGCGTCGAGGTGGCGCGGCTGCCGCTGGCGACCGAGGCGCCGGCCGGCGCGCCCGCGCCCGGCCAGCCGCTGACGGCCTGAACGGCGCGCGCGCCGCGGCTGCAGGGGGGCGGGACCGACGGCATCCGCGCCGGTGCGCGGCCGGGCGGGCAGGCGCGGCGCGGCACCGGCCGCAGAGGCGCCATAATCCGGCGTTCGCGGCACCGCGCGCCGGTTGCCGCCATCCCGACCCCAACGTAAAGGAGATGCAGCATGGGCACCACGATCAGCTTCGCTCGTCCCGACGGCAAGACCGTCGAGGGTTACCTCGCCGAGCCGGCGGCCGCAGCCGGCGCGCCGGCGGTTGTCGTCATCCAGGAGTGGTGGGGCCTGAACGACCAGATCCGCGGCGTCGCCGATCGCGTCGCGGCCGCCGGCTACCGCGCGCTCGTGCCCGACCTCTACCGCGGCAAGTCGACCATCGAGGCCGAGGAAGCGCACCACCTGATGACCTCGCTCAACTTTGGCGATGCCGCCGCGCAGGACATCCGCGGCGCCGTGCAGTACCTGAAGGGCGGCAGCCCCAAGGTCGGCGTCACCGGATTCTGCATGGGTGGTGCGCTGACCATTCTCGCGCTGACGATGGTGCCCGAGGCGGCCGCCGGCGTCGCCTGGTACGGCCTGCCGCCGCTGGAATTCGTCGACGCCGGCAAGATCAAGGCGCCGCTGATGGCGCACTGGGCGACGCAGGACGGCGCGTTCCCGATCGAGACCGTCGATCCGCTCGAGGCCAAGCTGCGCGCCGCCGGGGTGAGCTTCGAGGGCCATCGTTACCTGGCGCAGCACGGCTTCGCCAACGAGACAGCGATGGGGCCGCGCCGGCTGCCGATCACCCAGTACGATCCGGCCTGGGCGCAGATCGCCTGGGATCGCACCTTCCGCTTCTTCGGCAGGCACGTCGGCTGAACCGGCGCGCCGGCACCGGATCAGGCGACGACGCCGGCCGCGCGCAGCGCCGCGATGTCCGCCGCCGTGTAGCCGGACTCGGCGAGCACGGCGTCGGTGTGCTCGCCGAGCGCCGGCGCCGGCCGCGCGCGCACGGGCTGGGCGAAGTCGGCGGTGAGCGGCGGGCCGATCGACAACGGCAGGTCCGGGTTGTCGGTGGCGACGACCGCGCCGGCGGCGCGCAGCTGCGGATCGTGCGGAATGTCCTGCATGCGCGCGATGGCGCCGTGGATGATCTGGTGCGTCTTGAACTGCGCCTGCCAGTACGTCCAGTCGCGCGCCCCGAACGCGGCATCGAGGATGGCGGTGAGGTCGGCGGCGTGGCGCCGCCGCTCGGGCGTGGTGGCGAAGCGGGGATCGGTCGCGAGCGCCGGTTGCCCGATCGCGCGGCACAGGCCGGGCCAGGCCGGGTCCTCGACCGCAAGGACCAGCTGGAACCAGCGATCGTCGGCGGTGCGATAGATGTTGACCAGCGCGCTGCGCGGCCGCTCGCGCGGCGGGCGCGGCGGCAGGAACGCGCCGAGCAGCGCACCTTGCGCGGTGATCGCGTTCGACCACAGGCCGGCGGCCACCAGCGAGGCGCCGACCATGCCGCCGCGGCCGCTGCGCTCGCGGCGGTAGAGCGCCATCAGGATCGCCGCGAACAGCGCGGTGGCGGTGGCGCGGTCGCCCGAGGACGGCAGCGCGAAGTGCGGCGGCTGACCCTCGTGACGCTGGGCGTCGAACCAGCCGGCGCGCGCGAAATACGCCGCCGTGTCGAAGCCGGGCTGATCGCGATCCGGACCGGATTCGCCGTACCCGGTCAGCGACGCATAGACCAGGCGCTCGTTGAGGGGCTGCAGGTCCTCGTGGCGCAGGCGCAGGCGCGCGCGCACCGGCATCGGGAAGTTGGTGATCAGCACGTCGGCGCGTGCCACCAGGCGCGCGAGCACGTCGTGCGCCTGCGGATGCTTGAGGTCGAGCGCGAGCGACCGCTTGTTGCGCGCATCCATCTGCCACGGATAGTTGACCGGGCTCTGCGGGTAGGACGAGAACCCGCCGGCGACGCGATTGGGGTCGCCGCCCTGCGGATCCTCGACCTTGACGACGTCGGCGCCGAAGTCGGCGAGCAGCGTCGCCGCCAGCGGGCCGGCGATGTAGGTGCTGATGTCGAGGACGACCAGTCCGGCGAAGGGCAGGGGTTCGTTCATGGCGGCAGTGCGGCGTCAGGGCGGAGCGGGCGGGCGGGCGCGATGGTTCAGGCGGCGCTGCACCAGCGGCGCCACATGCCGCGCCAGGCCGATTCCAGCGCGCGGGTGAAGCCGGCGTGGTCGAGCAGCGGCGAGGCGCGCATCGCCTCGCGCAGCCCGGTGCGATGCGCGGCCAGGCGCGCGCTGTCGCCGATGAGGTCGGCGGCGATGCGCACGTAGGCGTCCGCGTCGGCGGCGACCAGGTCCGGGTGTCCGACGTTGGCGAGGAACGCCTCCGTCTGGCGGCCGGCCATCTGGCGCTGGCGCAGCGTCACCACGGGCACGCCCATCCACAGCGCGTCGAGCGAGGTGAGGCCGCCGCAGTACGGAAACGGGTCGAGCGCGACGTGGACGTCGGCGTACTGGTCCAGCGCCTCCGCGTAGGGCGACCAGCCGCGCATCTCGACGCGCGCCGGTTCGATGCCGGCGGCGGCGAGGTCGGCCGTCAGGCGCGCGCGCGCGGTGGCGTCGTCGAGGCTCGCGTACTTGACCAGGAGGCGGGCGGCAGGGACCGCGTCGAGCACGCGCGCCCACAGCGACAGCACCGCCGGATTGAGCTTGGAAACGTTGTTGAACGAGCCGAAGGTCGGCAGCGCGGCCGGCGCCGGCAGGCGCGGTGCCGGGCTTGCCGCCGGCGGCGAAAAGCAGAAGCGCGTGTGCGGCAGGCGCCAGACGGACTCGCTCACCAGGGACTCGCAGTCCGGCGGCGTGGTGTGGGGGTCGGTGACGATCCAGTCGATCTCCGGCAGCCCGGTCGAGCCGGGATAGGCGAGCCAGGTGGCGGCCACCGGCGCCGGCTTGCGCGCGAAGAGCATCAGGCGGTTGCCCGCGGTGTGGCCGGCCAGATCGACCAGGAGGTCGATGGCATCGTCGCGAATCAGCGCGCAGGCGGCGTCGGTGCCCAGGGTGTCGATCTCGCGCCAGCGGTCGACCCGGGCGCGCAGGCTGCGGTTGCGTGCGTCGCGGAATGGCGTCGCGTCGTAGGCGGTGATCTCGAAGGCGGCGCGGTCGTGGTGGCGCAGCACGCCGTCGAACAGCGTCATCGCGACATGTTCGCGAAAGTCCGGCGACACGTACCCGATGCGGATGCGCCGCTCCGGGTCGCGGTCGTTGGGCCAGTCGCGGTAGCGGGCCGGGTCGGCGAATCCCTGCATCCAGGCGCGGCGCCGGACCGCGTTGTCCTCGGCGCTGATGCGGTGGTCGTAGTCGGCGGCGCTGATGGCCGACGAGATCGCCGGCAGGTGCCGCGGGTACAGGCGCGTCACCTTCTCGTAGTGCGGCGCGGCGTCGCGGATGCGGCCGAGACTGTTCAGGCAGTTGGCGAGGTTGATGCAGGTGTCGAGATCGTCGGGGTCGGCCGCGTGCAGGGACTCGAACAGCGCCAGCGCCTCCGTGTGGCGGCCGCGCTTGGACAGCGCGTCGCCGAGGAACAGCCGCGCATTGTGCACGGCGGCCGGCGGCACGTCGGGCAGCGCGAGCGCGCGGCGGAACAGGTCGATCGCCGCGTCGTAGTCGGCGACCTGCAGCGTCGCCTCGGCCTTGCGGAAGCGCATCGTCGCCAGCTCGACCAGCGCGGCGGGGTCGCCCGGCGCAAGCGCCACGCATTGCGCGGCCGCGTCGATCGCCGCGTCGATGGCGCCGGACTCGAGCCGCGCGCGCGCCAGGTTGAACCACGTGGCGAAATGCTGCGGGGCGCGCCGCGCGGATTCGTCGAACGCGGCGGCCGCATCGCCGGGCCGGCCCTGCGCGACCAGCGCGTTGCCGAGGTTGAACCAGGGCAGGTGCGGCGCCGCGTCGCCGGCGATCGCGCGCCTGAGCAGCGTCTCGGCGCCCGCGGCATCGCCGCCGGCCAACTGCGCCACCCCGGCAAGCGCCAGGGCGCGCGGATGATCGGGCGACAGGGCGAGCGCGGCGGCGAACCGCTCGCGCGCGCCGCCGACGTCGCCGCGCTCGAAGCACGCGATGCCCGCCTCGAGCGTTGCCTCGACCTGCGCCGCCGCGCGGCGCCGACCGCGGCCGAACAGCGCGGAGAGCGGCATCGGCCGGCTACTCCGGCGCGATCAGCGCGAGCAACTGCGCGAACACCTTCGGATTGCCGGCGACGATCTCGCCGCTCTCCATGTAGCCGCTGTTGCCGGCGAAGTCGCCGACCAGGCCGCCGGCCTCCTGGATCAGGAGGCTGCCGGCGGCGCAGTCCCACGCCGACAGGCCCATCTCCCAGAAGCCGTCGAAGCGCCCGGCCGCGACATAGGCGAGATCGAGGGCGGCGGCGCCGGGGCGGCGCACGCCGGCGCAGTTCTTCGACACGCGCCGGAACATCTCGATGTAGCGGTCGAGCGTGTCGATCTTGGAGAAGGGGAAACCGGTCCCGATCAACGCATCGCCGATGCGGTCGCGCTTCGATACCCGGATGCGCTTGTCGTTGAGGTAGGCGCCGGCGCCGCGGGTGGCCGTGAACAGCTCGTTCTTCGACGGGTCGTAGACCACGCCCTGTGTCATGATGCCCTTGTGCCGCAAGCCGATCGACACCGCGAACTGCGGCACGCCGTGGATGAAGTTGGTGGTGCCGTCGAGCGGATCGATGATCCACACGTACTCGCCCTGCGCCCCCTTGGTCAGCCCGGACTCCTCGGCGAGAATCGCGTGGTTCGGGTAGGCTTCGCGCAGCACGTCGATGACGGCGGCTTCGGCGGCGCGGTCGACCTCGGTGACGAAATCGTTCTTGCGCTTGGCCTCGACCTTGATCAGATCGAGGTCGCGCGATGCGCGGTTGATCAGGTTGCCGGCGCGGCGCGCAGCCTTCACCGCGGTATTGAGCATCGGATGCATGTGATGGGCGCACTTGTCGTGACTGCGAAGCGACGAATTTTATCCGACCGTGACTGACCCGGACGCACTGCTCGACCGCGTGCGCGTGGTGCTGGTCGAGACCAGCCACCCCGGCAACGTCGGGTCCGCGGCGCGCGCGCTGAAGACCATGGGACTGTCGCGCCTGGTGCTGGCGGCGCCGCGCTGCGCGCTCGACGACAGCGCGCGCGCGATGGCCAGCGGCGCCGACGACGTGCTCGCCGGCGCGGTGCGGTCGGCCGGGCTCGAGGACGCGGTCGGCGACTGCGTCCTCGTCGTGGCGGCGAGCGCGCGGCCGCGCGAGATCGGTCCGCCGTCGACCGATGCGCGCACCGCCGCCCTGGACCTCGCGGCGGCGGCCCGGCGCGGGCCGGTCGCTCTCGTGTTCGGCAACGAGACCTCGGGACTGTCGAACCAGCACCTGCGCCGCTGCGATGCGGTCGCGCACATCCCGGCCAATCCCGCGTATTCCTCGCTCAATCTGGCGGCGGCGGTGCAGGTGTTCTGCTACGAGGTGCGGATGGCGGTCGACCGCGCGATCCCGCCGCCGGCCGGGGACGTCGACGTCCCGGCCACGCGCGGCGAGGTCGAGGCGCTGCTTGCGCACGCCGAGCGCGCGCTCGGTGAGCTCGGGTTCTACGATCCGGCCAATCCGAAGCGGCTGCTGCCGCGGCTGCGCCGTCTCGCGGCGCGCGCGCGCCTGGAGCGCGAGGAGGTCAACATCCTGCGCGGCGTGCTCGGCTGGGTCGAGCGCCGCGGCGACGGGACCGCGCGATGAGGCGCGCGCTAGGCGTCGCGCCCGCCATCGGGCGGCGTGGTCCCGCCCTCGCTGCCCGGGCCGGCGGGCGCGTCCGCCTCGTCGCCGGGCGCGACGTTGCTGAGCCGGTTGGTCTTGAGCAGTTCCTTCATGCGCTCGGCGGCGGTCAGCGTGTGCATGCGTCGCGTCGACGCGAGGTCGTTCAGGCGGCGGGTCTCGTCGACGCCCAGGGTCGCCATGCGTTGCGACAGGCTCATGGTCTGCAGGCGCTGCGTGATCGACAGGTCGCCGCCCTTGCCGGTGACCAGCGGCGATTCGCCGGGCGCGGTCGGGCGCACGTCGGATTCGAAGGCCCAGATCTTGTCGGCGCCGACGAGCAACTGGTACCGGTGCTCGCCGGGACGGGTGGCCTGGACCGTGACGATCTTGCCCTCGGTGCCCTTGGCGAAGCCCTGCACGTCGCGCTGCAGGAACACCGACTGCCCCGGCAGATACGCGGGGCTGGCGCCGCGCAGCAGCGCCATGCGCGTGGTCTTGAAGAGGCTGTCGTCGTGCGCCATGCATAGGAGGGTACCGCAATCGGCGCCCGGCGTGGGAACGCGCCGGCGCCTGCTCGCTCTCCTCGCGCTGGCCGCCACCGCCGGCGCCGGCGCCCGGCGCGCGGCCGCCCAGGGCGCCGCGCCCGCCGCCGGGCTCCTGGTGGCGACCCCCGCGCTTGTCGGCTCCATGTTCGAGAAGAGCGTGGTGCTCTTCACGCGCACGCCGGCCGACGACACGATCGGCGTGATCCTGAACCAGCGCCGGGCGGCGGACTGGCCGGCGGAACTGGGAACGCCCGATGCGCCCGGCCGGATGGCGGGCATCTACCGCGGCGGCCCGCTGGCGCCGCAGGCGCTCTTCATGGTGCGCGAAGCCGGCGCCGCCGCCGACGGCGTGCTGCCGCTGGGCGAGGATCTCTGGTTTGCCGCCGGGGCGGGCGCGATTCGCCGCCTGCTCGCCGTGCCGGGCGGCGGGCGCAGCAAGCTGTTTCGCGGCTATGCGGGCTGGGCCCCGGGCCAGCTCGGCGCGGAGGTGGCGCGCGGCGCCTGGAACATGCAGCGGCTCGATCCCGGCGTCGTCTTCGACGACGCGCCGGACGGGCAGTGGGAGCGCCTGCAGGCGCCGCGGCGCGTCGCATAGGCCGGCGCCGCATGCTGCCGGCGGCGGCGCGTCACAGGCTCGGCTTGCTGCGCATGTGCTGATTGCGGTCGATCGAGCGGACGGTCAGGTCGCGCGCCTGGCCCGCGCGCTGGACCTGCAGGCGGATCTCGGTGCCGGGCGGACCGGCGGCCCACAGCCGGCGGTAGAACTCCTCGAGGGTGGCGACCGATGCGCCGCCGATGCCGAGGATCACGTCGCCGTTGTCGAGTCCGGCCGCGGCGGCCGGGCTGTCCTCCTGGACGCGGATGACCAGCAGGCGACCGTTCACCTCCTGCGTCGATACCCCGAGCCACGGCCGCGCGACTTCGGGCGCGCTGCCGCGCGCCGCGAGCGCGGCGATCAGCGGCTTGGCGAGGTCGACCGGCACGAACATGTTGCCCGGCAGGCGCTGGCCGGCCGCGGCGGCGTCGGCGACGATCAGGGACCCGATGCCGACCACCGTGCCGCGGCGGTCGATCAGCGCCGCGCCCGAATGGTCGCCGCGCGGCGGCGCGGTGAAGATGGCGCCGTCGATCATGTATTCCCAGTAGCCGGCGAAGCGGCGCTTCGACACCACGCTGGCCAGCGAGGCCTGCTCCTTGCCGCCGTGGACGGCGAAGATCAGCGGCTCCGCCTCGGTGACCGCGGCGGAATCCCCCAGCGGCGCGCCCTTGACCGCCAGCGGCACCGTGGGGCGCAGCAGACCGAAGCCGGTGGCGTGATCGTAAGCGGCGACACTGGCCGGAATCGACTTGCCGGTGCCGTCGGTGAGGATGATCTGGTCGGCCTCGAGGATCAGGTAGCCGATGGTCAGCACCAGCCCCGAGTCGGCCAGTACGACGCCGGAGCCCTCGCGGTCGCGTCCCAGCGTGCGCAGGGACCGCGCGTCGGCAACCGCGCGCACCCGCACCTGCACCACGGCATCGAGCGCGGCGAGCACGGCGCGGACGGCGCGCTCGCCGTCCGGCGGGGCGCCGGCCGCACCCGGCGTGCCGGCCGCCGGCGCGGACGCGGCCGGCGGCGTCGCCATCACCATGCCGAGCAGGGCAAGCGCGCAGAGCAGGGATTTCATGTCGGTCACCTCAGGGGGTTCCGGCCCACCGGCCACGCGTCGATGCTACGCCGGATTCGGCCGCGCGCAAAGTCCTGCGGGTGCGGCAGTAGTGCGCGCGCGGCCCGGCGTACATCAAAGCGTGGCGGCGAGGCGCGTGCCCTGGTCGATGGCGCGCTTGGCATCGAGCTCGCCAGCCGCGCGGGCCCCGCCGATCAGGTGTACCGGCACGCCGGCGGCCCCGAGCGGGGCGTGCAGGTCGCGCAGGGATTCCTGGCCAGTGCACAGGACGATGGTGTCGACCTCGAGCACGGTGCCGTCGCGGCGGTCCGGACCGAAGCTCAGCGCCAGCGCGACGGTGCCGGACGCGCGGCCCGCGCCGATGCGCTCGTAGTTGGCGCCGGCGATCAACTCGACCGCCTTCATCCTGAGCGCGGCGCGATGGATCCAGCCGGTGGTCTTGCCGAGCGTGGCACCGTGCTTGCCGCTTCGGCGCTGGAGCAGCACGACCGCGCGCGCCGGCGGCGCCGGCCGGGGCCGGGCGATTCCGCCGCGCGCCGTTTCGGGATCGGCGACGCCCCATTCGCGCCGCCAGGCCTCGGCATCCAGGGCCGGCGAGGGATGGCCGTGGTCGGCGCCGGCGGCAAGGTACTCGGCAACGTCGACGCCGATGCCGCCGGCGCCGACGATGGCGACGCGCCGGCCGACCGGCTTCCGGTGCTGCAGCACATCGACATAGGACAGCACCTGCGGATGTTCCTGGCCGGGAATGCGCGGATCGCGCGGGACGACCCCGGTGGCGAGGATCACGGCGTCGAAGCCGCCGGCGGCGAGCCGCGGTGCGTCGGCGCGCGTGCTCAGGTGCAGCGTGACGCCCAGGGCGGCGAGGCGGTGGCCGAAATAGCGCAGGGTCTCCTCGAACTCCTCCTTGCCCGGGATCGCCTTGGCCATGTTGAACTGCCCGCCGATGCGCGTGGCAGCGTCGAACAGCTCGACCGCGTGGCCGCGCTCGGCCAGCGTGACGGCCGCGGCCAGCCCTGCGGGGCCCGCGCCGACGACCGCATAGCGCCGGGTTGTCGCTGCCGGCCGGATCACCAGTTCGGTCTCGTGGCACGCGCGCGGATTGACCAGGCAGCTCGACAGGCGATTGGCGAAGGTGTGGTCGAGGCAGGCCTGGTTGCAGGCGATGCAGGTGTTGATCTCGTCGCGCCGCCCCTGCGCGGCCTTGTTGACGAATTCGGCGTCGGCGAGGAACGGGCGCGCCAGGCTCACCAGATCGGCGTCGCCGCGTGCGAGGATCGCCTCGGCGACCTCCGGCATGTTGATGCGGTTGCTGGCGACGACCGGGGTGGCGATGCCCTCGGCGCGCAGCGCGTCGCGCAGCTTCCGCGTCAGCCAGGTGAAGGCGGCACGCGGCACGCTGGTGGCGATGGTCGGGATGCGCGCCTCGTGCCAGCCGATGCCGGTGTTGAGCACGGTGGCGCCGGCACCGACGACCGCGCGTGCCAGCTGCAGCACTTCGGGCCAGCTGCTGCCCTCGGGAATGAGGTCGATCAGGCTGATGCGATAGATCAGGATGAAGTCCGGCCCCGCCGCCTCGCGCACGCGGCGCACGATCTCCACCGCCAGGCGCATGCGATTGGCGTAGCTGCCGCCCCAGGCGTCGGTGCGGTGGTTGGTGTGGGCGGCGAGGAACTGGTTGATGAAGTAGCCTTCGCTGCCCATGATCTCGACACCGTCGTAGCCTGCCTCGCGCGCCAGGACGGCGCAGCGCACGAAGGCGCGCACCTGACGCTCGATGCCGCGTGCGCCGAGTTCGCGCGGCGCGAACGGCGAGATCGGGCTCTTCAGGCGCGACGGCGCGACGCAGAACGGCTGGTAGCCGTAGCGTCCGGTGTGCAGGATCTGCAGCGCGATCCTGCCGCCTTCGGCATGGACGGCGCCCGTCACCTCCCGATGGCGGCGCGCGGCGGCGCTGGTCGACAGGGTTCCGGCGAACGGCTTGGCCCAGCCCTCGATGTTGGGCGCGAACCCGCCGGTGACGATCAGGCCGACCCCGCCGCGCGCCCGCTCGGCGAAGAAGGCGGCCAGGCGGGGCAGGTTGCGGCGCCCGTCCTCGAGCCCGGTGTGCATGCTGCCCATCAGCACCCGGTTCTTCAGCGTGGTGAACCCGAGGTCGAGCGGGGCGAGCAGGTGGTCGAACATGGCGCGGATGCCGGTGGGTGGCGCAGCGCGCATCGTAGCGCGTCGAACGCCGCGGTCAGGCGGACTCGTCCCGGCGGGCGGCGGCGCGCCGCGCGGCGCCGACCAGGATCAGCGCGGCGGCGAGCGCGGCGGCAGCGGCAACGGCGAGGACGCCGGCGTACCCGCCCCACTGGCCGCGCAGCGCACCGAATGCCCAGGGCCCGCAGGCGGAACTGAACTGGATCAGCGTCGCCGCGCGCGCGTAGTGCGCGGCGAAGCGCTGCGGGCCGAATTCGCGGCGCACGATCACCGGCGCAAGCGTGGTGACGTGACCGATCGCGTAGCCGTAGACGAGGCTGGCGGCGACCATCGTCGCGGGCGCCGGGTGCAGCCAGAGCGCCGCCAGCGCGCCGGCCTGGGCCGCCATGACCGCGGCGGCGAGCAGGCGCACCCGGACCCCGTCGACGATGCGTGCGAGCACCAGGCGGCCCACCAGCCCGGCGAGCGCGGTCGCGCTGACCAGCAGCGCGGCGTCGGCACCGGCCATGACCGTCATCGCGAGCATCAGGTGGTGGGCGATGAACCCGACCTGGACGGTGAGCGCCAGCGCGAACGCCGTCGCCACGCTCCACAGCAGCAGCCCCGCATCGCGCGGTGCCGCCGGCGGGGGCGCCGCCGCGGCCGGCGTCGAGCCGGCGGCACCGTCCGGCAGGGCGCCGATGTCCGCCGGGCCGCGGTGGCGCAGGATGTGCAGGATCAGCGGCAGCGTCAGCAGCAGCCCGGCTCCGGCCGCGGCCAGCAGGCCGCCGCGCAGTCCGAGCGCCGCGATGGCGGCGAGCAGCGCGGGCACGCCGACGATGCCGCCGACGCTCGCGCCCATGATGGCGAGGGTCATCGACCGTCCCTGGTGACGCTCGAACCATGGGGCCACGGTGATACCGATCCCGCTGGTCGACAGGGTCGCCCAGCCGGCGCCGACCAGGATGAAGCACGGATAGAGCTGCCAGGGCGCGGCCGCCATGCCCAGGAGCGCGACGCCCGCGCACAGCGAGACGGCGCCCGCACCGAGCACCGGCCGCGGCCCGAACCGCGCAATGCCGTGCGCGACGGCGCGCTGCAGGCTGGCCCCGGTGAGGAGGAAGACGGTGATCGCCGACGCGACGGCGGCGACGTCCCACCCATGGTGCGCGGTGAGGGCGGCCAGGTAGACGCTGCTGCCGAACAGGCCGAGCGCCCAGGCGACGATGGCGACGACGAAGCAGGCGGCGACCACCTTCCAGCCGTGGTAGAGCGGCACGCGGGAGACTCCGGGCGGGCGCGGCAGGCGCAGTCGGCCGGCGCGCCGCGGCGCGCCGGCACCGTCGTCGGCTACGGGTTCCCGCCCGCGCGGTGCATGGCGCCGGCGAGTTCGGCAGCGCCGCGTTCGGCCAGGGTGTCTGCCGCGCCGCGCCGGTCGCGGTCCGCGCGGTTCTGGCTCAGCTTGGACTTGCCGGCGAGCGCGGTGATCGCGATCTCGATGCCGACGATCTCGCGCAGGCGCGCGTCGATGAAGTCCGGCGGCGAGTCGCCCATCTTCCACGGACGCGGCTCGCGCGCCTCGTGGCGCCGCGTCAGCCGCGCCACGACGCCGCGGACGTACCGTTCGTCGTCATGCACCGTGAGCGTGCCGTGCGCATGCACGACCTCGTAGTTCCAGGTCGGCACGAGACGATGGGTCTCGTGCTTGCTCGGGTACCAGTTGGGCGAGATGTAGGCCTCGGCGCCGCGGAACACCACCAGGACCGGGCTGCCGCTCGGGCACTCGCGCCAGACCGGGTTGGCGCGCGCCACGTGCGCGATCAGCACGCCGAGCTGCCCGGCGGCCCGCTCGTACTCGAACGGGATGTGATTGGCGTCGAGGCCGCCGGCGCCGAGGGTGACCAGCATGCCCAGCGGATGGGCGCGGATGATGCGTTCGAGTTCTTCCGGGCGCGTTTCGGCGAAGTGCGGGGGGATGTACACGGGCGTTCCTGGTTCTTGATCCGGGGGACGGCGGGCGCAAGGACAGGACTTTGCGCGCGAACCGGCATGTTGGCAAGCGCCGGGTCGCGACAGCGACGGCGTTCCGGGGCGCGGAAAACCGCGCCGGTCGCTGGCGGCGGGCGGGCGGCCGCGCGGCGCCGGACGGGCGGCCAGCGCCCGGCTCGCGCCGGGTCGTGTCCGGCTCACGCCGCGGGCAGGAAGCCCGTCAGCGCCTCGAGCACCTCATCGGGCTTTTCCGCCATCAGTGCGTGGCCGGCAGCGCCGATCAGCACCGTGCGCTGACCGCGGATCGTCGCCTGCAGTTCGCGCGCGGCGCGCGGCGGGGTCATCACGTCGCGGCTGCCGAGGATGAACAGCGCCGGACAGGCGACCTGCGCGGCGCGGCTCAGCCCGCCCGCATAGGCGTTGCAGGCACGGAAGTCGACGTGCATCACGCCCGGACGGATGCGCTGCATCAGGCGCAGGTTCTGGCCGACGATCCAGAATCCGGGGCCGGGATTGGAGGGCTTGGCGGCGTAGGTCGAGTGCGTCCAGATGTTGACCATGTCCTGCGCCAGCGGCTCGTCGTCACGCGTGGCATTGAGCAGCGGGTCGGCGACCTTCATCGGGAAGGCCGACCCGACGAGCGCGATGTGCGACACGCGTTCCGGGCGCGCGCCGGCGGCCTCGAGCGCGATCAGCGAGCCCATGCTGTGCCCCACCAGGGCGGCGCGCTCGATCCCGGCCGCATCGAGCACCGCGATCACCCAGGTTGCCAGGGCCTCGATCGACTCGAGCGGCGGCCCCTCGCTGCGGCCATGTCCGGGCAGGTCGAGCGCGAGCACGGCGCGGCCGTGATGCGCGAGGTAGCGGCTCTGCAGGATCCAGACGCTGTGGTCGTGCTGGGCGCCGTGGATGAAGACCACGGCGGGCAGCGCGGGATCGGCCGGCTTGCCGCCGGTGTAGGCATAGGCGCGGCGACCGTTGACGTCGAGATGCATCGGTCAGCCTCCCTTCTGGGCGGCGCGCAGGCCGCGGGACAGGTCCTCGATGAGGTCGTCCGGGTCCTCGAGCCCGATCGACAGGCGCATCGTGCCTTCGGCGATGCCGGATTTCGCGAGATCCTCGACCGGCACGCGGAAATGCGTGGTCGAGGCCGGATGGATCACGAGCGAACGCGCGTCACCGACGTTGGCCAGGTGCGAGAACACCGAGAGCGCCTCGACGAAGCGCATGCCGGCGGCGCGGTCGCCCTTGATGTTGAAGCTGAACACCGCGCCGCAGCCGCGCGGCAGGAGCCGCTTCGCCAGTTCGTGGTCCGGGTGCGAGGGCAGTTCCGGATGCGACACCGCGGCGACCGCCGGATGGGAGGACAGGAACGCGAGCACCTTGCGCGTGTTCTCGACGTGGCGCGCCATGCGCAGCGGCAGGGTTTCCAGGCCCTGCAGGATCTGGAAGGCGGCGAACGGGCTCATGCAGGCGCCGAAATCGCGCAGGCCTTCGCGGCGCGCGCGCAGCGAGAACGGCGCCACCGTCGATTCCTCGGCGAAGTTCATGCCGTGAAAGCCCTCGTAGGGCGCGGCGATCTCGCCGAACTTCCCGGTCCTCGCGTGTGCCTCGGCCCAGTCGAAGGTGCCGCCGTCGACCAGGAGGCCGCCGATCACCGTGCCGTGCCCGCAGAGGAACTTGGTGGCCGAGTGGTAGACCAGGTCGGCGCCGAGGTCGAACGGCTTCAGCAGCCAGGGGGTAGTGAAGGTGCTGTCGACCATCAGCGGCAGGTGATGGCTGTGGGCGAGCTCGGCCACCCGCGGAATGTCGAGCACGTCGAGCCCGGGGTTGCCCAGCGTCTCGCCGAACAGCACCCGGGTCTCCGGGCGGATCGCGGCGCGCCACGCGTCGAGGTCGCGCGGATCGACGAACGTCGTCTCGACGCCGAAGCGGCGCATCGTGTAGTGCAGCAGGTTGTGCGAGCCGCCGTACAGCGCGCGCGAGGCGACCACGTGCGCGCCCGCGCCCGCGATCGTCGCCAGACCCAGGTGCAGGGCGGCCTGGCCGCTCGCGACCGCGATGCCGGCCACGCCGCCTTCGAGGGCCGCGATGCGCTCCTCGAGGACCGCATTGGTCGGGTTGGAGATGCGCGAATAGACGTGACCGCTGCGCTCCATGTTGAACAGCGCCGCCGCGTGGTCCGAATCGCGGAACACGTACGAGGCCGTCAGGTAGATGGGCGTGGCGCGGGCGCCCGTGGCCGGGTCCGGCGCCGCACCGGCGTGCAGGGCGAGCGTGTCGAAGGCAGGATATTTGGGCGAGGCCATGGGAGGCACGGCGCGCGGGACGCGGTGGCGGAGCACCAAGTTCACCCGGCGGCGCGGTGGTGGCGGGGTGAAAACCATGTTAGCACGCGCCCCGGGGCGCGGCGGCGCGGTACCGCGCCACCGCGCGACCAAGTGTGCCAAAATCGCCGCACCTGCCACACGTGCATCGGTGTTTCCTGCGCATGACCTCCACTGCGGCCCGCGACATCCTGGCCTTGAATCCCGCCGAGCCCGACATCGACGCGGCCCTCAAGACGTTGCTCGACGCCGATCCGGCGTTCGCGGCACGGCTGCTGGCCACGGTGTCGCTGCCGGGCCTCGGACGGCGCTCCGGCATCGAACTCGACGACCTGCGGCCGCTGTTCGGCCTGCGCTTCGTGCAGCAGGTCGCGGCCGGGCTGCTGCTCGAGGAGGCCGGCGCCGACGCCACCGGATCGGCGATCCTCGCCGCCATCGCCGCGCAGGCGGTGGCGAGCCGGATTTCGCTGCCCAAGGGCGAGGAAGTGTTCCTGGCCGGCTGGCTCAACGCGACCCCGGCGTGGCGCCAGGCGCCGCCGAGCTGGGGCCCGGGGGCCGAGCTCATCGCCGCCCTCGATCGCCACGTGCAGGTCGATGCGGCGCCGCCGATGTCCGGCGCGCGGCCGGACCTCATCGCGCAGGCGGTGCGGCTGGGCGAGGCGCTGGCCGCGCTGGCGTCCCCCTATCCGGACGTGAGCGTGGTCGACGTCCTGCAGCGCGCCGCGCGCCTGGGGCTGTCGCCGCGCGAGTTCGGCGGGCTGTGCGACGACATCGCGCGCCATGCCGAGGAGTGGGGGCGCCACCTGGGCCGTGCCCTCAAGGCCGAGGTGGCGCTCGACCTCGGGTCCCCGGAGGCGGCGGTCGCGGCGCGCTTCGCGGGCGAACTGGCCGAGGTCTATCGCTACCTGCTCCAGAACGCGGCGATCGATGCCGAGACCGGGCTGCCCAACGCGCGCTATTTCCGCACCCGGCTGGAAAGCGAGTGGGCGGCGGCGCGGCGGCGCGCCGGCGCGCTGTCGGTGATGGCGATCATCTGCCTCGGCGACGCGGCGGGCGTGGCGCGCACCCTGCGCGAAACCGCGCGCATGCAGGACGTGGTCTGCCGGACCGGCGATGCCCATTTCATGGTGATCTGCGTCGACACGCAGGCCGAGTACGCGGAGAAGGCGGCCGCGCGCATCCAGAAGAGCCTGGCGGGGCACAAGCATGCCGTCAGCCTCGGGGTGGCGACGCTGGATTCGATGATCTCGAGCGTCGACGACCTGATCGAGCGCGCCCAGGCGGCGGCCCGCGAGGCGCAGGCGAGCGGGAAGGGATACCGCGCCTGGCAGGAACACTGAGGCCGGCGGGGCGCGGCCGCGGACGTTTTTTGCAGCGAGGCAAGAAAGGGAGGCGAGCCATGCAAGTCAAGGAAATCCTGCGCATCAAGGGCAGCACCCTGTACACGGTCACGCCGACGACCACCCTGGCCGACGCGGTGATCAGCATGGCCGATCACGACATCGGCTCGGTGGTGGTGATGGAAGGCGGCAAGCTCGCCGGCATGCTGACGTTCCGCGAGATCATCAAGGTGCTGGCCAAGCGGCAGCAGGAGAACCGCGTCGGCCCGACACCGACGATGTCGCAGATCAGCGTCGCGGAAGTGATGAACGCGCAGCCGGCCATCGCGTCGCCGGCGATGGAAGTCGACGAATTGCGCAGCGTGATGATCGAGAGCCATCAGCGCTACATGCCGGTGATGGAGGCGGACACGCTGCTCGGGGTGATCTCGTTCCACGACGTCGCGCGCGCGGTCCTCGAGGAGCAGGCCTTCGAGAACCGCATGCTGAAGGGTTACATCAAGAACTGGCCGGCCTGACCGGCGCCGCGCGGGCGCGCGACGCATCGTCGCGCGACGCACCGGCGGTAGCGCGGCGCGCTACCCGCGGCGCGGCGCTTGCGCGCGGTGCCGGCGGGCGGCGACAGTGTGCGCACGGGCGCAGCCTGCGCCGCCAACCGAGCGATCCCCACCATGTCCGCCGAGACCACCGAGAAGAGCCAGTTCGCCCTGCTTGGACAGCGCCGCTTCGCGCCGTTCTTCTGGACCCAGTTCCTGGGCGCGGGCAACGACAACGTCTTCAAGTTCGCGTTCACCATCCTCGTCACGTTCCAGGCGGCGACATTCGGCGGCCTCGACCCGAAGGTCGCGGCCTTCGTCATCGGCGCGGTGTTCATCGCGCCGTTCCTGATCTTCTCCGCGACCGCGGGGCAGCTCGCCGACAAGCTCGAGAAGTCGGTGCTGATCCGCGCGGTCAAGAACCTGGAGATCGCGATCATGCTGGCCGCCGCGGCCGGCTTCGTGCTGCACAGCGTCTGGATCCTCTACGGCTGCACCTTCCTGATGGGCCTGCACTCGACGCTGTTCGGACCGGTCAAGTACGCCTACCTGCCGCAGCATCTGCGCGAGGACGAGCTGGTCGGCGGCAATGCGCTGATCGAGATGGGCACCTTCGTCGCCATCCTGGTCGGCACCATGGCGGGCGGCGCGCTGGCGTCGATCGACGGCAACGGCCCGCTCTGGGTGGCGGTCGCCTGCGTGGCCGTCGCGGTGGCGGGGCGCATCGCCGCCGCCGGCGTGCCGCGCTCGCCGGCGGCCGACCCGGACCTCAGGGTCGATCCCAACCCGCTGCGCGAGACCCTTGCCAACCTGCGCCTGGCAGCGCGGAATCGCACGGTGTTCCTGTCGATGCTGGGGATCTCCTGGCTGTGGTTCGTCGGCGCGACCTTTCTGACCTCGTTCTCGCCGTTCGCCAAGGAGGTGCTGGGCGGCAACGAGGGCGTGGTGACGCTCCTGCTGGCGGTGTTCTCGGTCGGCATCGGCATCGGCTCGCTGCTGTGCGAGCGCATGTCCGGGCACAAGGTGGAGATCGGGCTGGTGCCGTTCGGCTCGATCGGGATGAGCGTGTTCGCCATCGACATGTACTTCGCGACCCGCGCGATGGCGCCGGTGGGGACGGTCGGCATCGGCGCCTTCCTCGGCCAGCCCGGCACCTGGCGCGTGCTGTTCGACCTCTTCATGCTCGCGATGTTCGGGGGCTTCTACTCGGTGCCCCTGTACGCGCTGATCCAGACCCGGTCCGAGGCCACGCATCGGGCGCGCATCATCGCCGCCAACAACATCCTCAACGCCGTGTTCATGATCGGCTCGAGCCTCCTGGCCGGGATCCTGCTTGCCCGGGGACTGACGATTCCGCAGCTGTTCCTGGTGACGGCGCTGCTCAACGCCTGCGTGGCGGCGTACATCTACACGCTGGTGCCGGAATTCCTGATGCGCTTCCTCTGCTGGCTCCTGATCCACAGCGTCTACCGGCTGCGCAAGACCGGGATCGCGCGGATTCCCGAGCACGGCCCGGCGCTGATCACCTGCAACCACGTCAGCTTCGTCGATGCCCTGGTGATCGCCGCCGCCTGCCCGCGGCCGATCCGCTTCGTCATGGACCACAACATCTTTCGCGTCCCGGTCCTGTCGTTCTTCTTCCGCACCGGTCGCGCGATTCCGATCGCGCCGGCCCGGGAGGACGCGGCGCTCCTGGAGCGCGCGTACGACGAGGTCGCCCGGGCCCTGGAAGACGGCGATCTGGTGGCGATCTTTCCCGAGGGGAGGATCACCGACACCGGTGAGATGTACCCGTTCCGCGGCGGCGTCGAGCGCATCCTCGCGCGCACGCCCGTGCCGGTGGTGCCGATGGCGCTTTCGGGCCTGTGGGGGTCGTTCTTCAGCCGCCGCGGCGGCGCGGCGATGACCCGGCCGTTCCGGCGCGGCGTGTTCTCGGCGATCGGCCTGGCGGTCGGCGAGGTGCTCGCCCCGCAGCAGGTCACGCGCGAGGGCCTCGCGGCGCTGACGCGGTCGCTGCGCGGAGACTGGCGCTGAGGCCGGCGGAGGGCGCGGCCGCATCGGCTAAAATCACGCGCTTCCGCCTTCCTGCCTGTCGCCCCTCATGTCGGGCTCCACCCTCGGCGCGCTGTTCTGCGTCACCAATTTCGGCGAGTCGCACGGCCCGGCGATCGGCTGCGTGGTGGACGGCTGCCCGCCCGGAATGGCGCTCACCGCCGCCGACATCCAGCGCGACCTCGACCTGCGCAAGCCCGGCACCTCGCGCCATGTCACCCAGCGCAAGGAGCCGGACACCGTCGAGATCCTGTCCGGGACCTTCGAGGGCCGAACGACCGGAACGCCGATCGCGCTCCTGATCCGCAACGAGGACCAGCGCAGCAAGGACTACGGCAATCTCGCGGCGACGTTCCGGCCCGGCCACGCCGATTACAGCTACTGGCGCAAGTACGGCGTCCGCGACCATCGCGGCGGCGGCCGCTCCTCCGCGCGCCTGACCGCGCCGACGGTGGCCGCGGGGGCGATCGCGCGCAAATGGCTGGGCGAGGCGCACGGGGTGGTCGTGCGCGGCTACCTGGCCCAGCTCGGCGAAATCGCCGTGCCGTTCCGCAGCTGGGAGGCGGTGGCCGAGCGCGAGGCGAACCCGTTCTTCGTCGCCGACCTGGAGGCCGTGCCGCGGCTGGAAGCGTACATGGATGCGCTGCGCAAGTCCGGCGACTCGGTCGGGGCGCGCGTCAACGTCGTCGCCAGCGGCGTGCCGGCCGGCTGGGGCGAGCCGGTCTATGACCGGCTGGATGCCGACATCGCGCACGCGATGATGGGCATCAACGCCGTCAAGGGCGTGGAGATCGGCGCCGGTTTCGCGAGCATCGCGCAGAAGGGCAGCGAGCACGGCGACGAGATCACGCCCGGGGGCTTCCTGAGCAACCACGCGGGCGGCGTGCTGGGCGGCATCTCGACCGGGCAGGATGTGGTGGTTTCGATCGCGCTCAAGCCGACCTCCAGCATCCGCCTGCCGCGGCGCTCGATCGACCAGGCCGGCAATGCCGTCGTGGTGGAAACCCATGGCCGCCACGATCCTTGTGTCGGCATCCGCGCCGCGCCGATCGCCGAAGCCTGCCTGGCGATCGTGCTGATGGACCACGCGCTGCGCCACCGCGCGCAGTGCGGCGTGCCGGCCGGCGCCGCGCCGCGCGGCTGACGCCTTGCCGCCGGCGATCGTGGCGCCCTCGCTGGCGCTGTCCGCCTACTACTTCGTCTACTTCGCCTACGTCGGCGCCTACTCGCCGTACTTCACGCTGTACCTGCGCGACCTCGGGCTGGCGGCGGCGCAGATCGGCGTGCTGTATGCGATTCCGCAGGTCATGCGAATCTTCGGTCCGGCGGCCTGGGGCGCGCTCGCCGACCGCAGCGGCGCGCCGGTCGTGATCGTGCGCGTGGCCGCGCTGCTGTCGGCCGCCTGCTTCGCGCTGCTGTATGCCGGCGGTTCGTTTGCCTGGATCTTCGCGGTGCTGGTGGCGATGCACTTCTTCACCAGCGCACAGATGCCGGTGGTGGAGGCGGTCACGCTCAATCACGTGCGCGACCGGCCCGGCATGTACGGGCGGATCCGGGTGTGGGGATCGATCGGCTTCATCGCCGCCGTGCTCGCGCTGGGGGCGCTGCTCGACCGCGTGCCGACGACGGCGGTGCTGCACGCCACCGCCGCGATGCTGGCGCTGTCGGCGGTCGCGGCGTTCCTGATTCCCGCGCGCACCGGGCGTGCGCCGGCGGGACCGCGGGGCGGGCTCGCTGCCATCCTCGGCCAGCGACGGGTGCGCGCCTTCCTCGCCGCCTGCCTGCTCAACGGCTTCGCGCACGCGGCCCTGTACGCGTTCTATTCGATCCACCTTGCCGCGCGCGGCTACACGACGACCGCCATCGGCATCCTGTGGGCGGCGGGCGTGCTGATCGAGATCGCCGTGTTCCAGGCGATGCCGCAGCTCCTGCGGCGCCACGACCCCTCGGTGCTGTTCGCGTCGACCTTCGGCGTGTGCGCGGTCCGCTTCCTGATCATCGGCTGGGGTGTCGGGTCGTGGTGGCTTCTGCTCGCGGCCCAGCTGATGCACGCCGCGACCTTCGCGATCTACCATGCGAGCGCGGTTGCGCTGGTCGGGCGATACTTCGGCAGCGAGCACCAGGCGCGCGGCCAGGGGCTGTATGCGAGCCTGTCGTTCGGTGCGGGCGGGTTCGCCGGCGGCATCGTCAGCGGACTGGCCTGGGACGCGCTGGGCGCCGGCTGGACCTTCACCATCAGTGCCGTGGCGGGTGCATTGGGACTGGCGCTGCTGACGGCAGGCGGTCAACCCGGGGTTGCGGGCTCGCGTTAGGCAGCCAGTTCGGACGGAGGCGGCGATGCGGCTCGACAGTGGATGGAAGTTGCTCTTGGCGGCGGTGCTTGCCGCCGGTCTGGTGTCGTGCAAGACCGTGCGCACGACGCAGGGCGGCGCCGTCGGCGTCGACCGGCAGCAGACGATGTCGGCGCTGGTGTCGGTGCGCGAGCTCGAGCAGGGCGCCAATCAGGCCTATCGCCAGGCATTGAGCGCGGCCGGCAAGAAGGGCGTCCTCAACACCGATGCGGCGCAGGCCGCGCGGGTGCGGGCGATCGCGCAGCGGCTGATTCCCGCCACGGCGGTGTTTCGCAGCGACGCGCCCGGCTGGCAGTGGGAGATCAACGTGATCAACGGGCCCGAGGTCAACGCCTGGTGCATGCCCGGCGGCAAGATCGCGGTGTATTCCGGCCTGATCCAGAAGCTCAACGCCACCGACGACGAACTCGCCGCCGTGATGGGCCACGAGATCGCGCACGCGCTGCGCGAGCACGCGCGCGAGCGCGCGTCGCAGCAGATCAACGCCGGCATCGTCGCCACCGGCGTCGGCGTCGCCCTCGGCGGCAGCCAGGGCACGATGGACATGGCGAGCCTGGTCGCGAACCTGACCTACAACCTGCCGAACAGCCGCCTGCACGAGACCGAGGCGGACCGCATCGGCGTCGAACTCGCCGCGCGCGCGGGCTACGATCCGCGCGCCGCCATCAGCCTGTGGGAGAAGATGCGGCGCGTCGCCGGCGGCGGTCCGCCGCAGTGGCTGTCGACCCATCCGTCGTCGGAGTCGCGCATCCGCGACCTGCAGGACTACGCCGCCCGTGTCATGCCGCTGTACGAGCGCGCGCGGCGGCGCTGAGCGGTCCGGGCACCTGGCCGGCTGTGTACACGGCAAATTCGCTTTGTATACATAAAAACCGATAAAAAACAAGGAATTACGGGCGCGGGCTGGTAAACTCTGCAGGTTTGCCCGCGCGTTTGTGATCGCCCGCGGGAGCCCTGGCGGCAGCGCGATGCCGCCGCCGTTCCCGTCCGGCTCCGATGAACCCAGGTATGCGCGGGTTTTCTAGAGAGCCCTTGCCACCATGTCCACGCCGTCCCCCGCGATTCTTGCGCTCGCCGACGGCAGTATCTTTCACGGTGCATCCATCGGTGCCGACGGCCAGTCCGTCGGCGAGGTGGTGTTCAACACCGCGATGACGGGATACCAGGAAATCCTGACCGACCCGTCCTACTGCCGCCAGATCGTCACCCTCACCTACCCGCATGTCGGCAACACCGGCGTCAACGCCGAGGATGTCGAATCCGGCAACGGCCGCATCCACGCGGCCGGCCTCATCATCCGCGACCTGCCGCTGGCAGTCTCGAACTTCCGCGCCAGCGGCAACCTGTCCGACTATCTGCGCGGCGAAGGCGTGGTCGGCATCGCCGGCATCGATACCCGCCGCCTGACGCGCATCCTGCGCGAGCGGGGCGCGCAGTCCGGCTGCATCGTGGCCGGTGCGGCGGACGCCGCGGCGGCGGTGGCGGCGGCGCGGGCCTTCCCGAGCCTGGCCGGGATGGATCTGGCGCGCGTGGTCAGCACCGCGCAACCCTACGAATGGCGCGAAACCGAGTGGCGGCTGGGAACGGGCTTCGGCATGCAGACCGCGCCGCGCTACCGGGTCGTCGCCTACGACTTCGGTGCCAAGCGCAACATCCTGCGCATGCTCGCCGAGCGCGGGTGCGCGCTGACGGTGGTGCCGGCGACGACGCCTGCCGCCGCGGTGCGCGCGCTGCAGCCCGACGGCGTGTTTCTTTCCAATGGCCCGGGCGATCCCGAGCCGTGCGACTACGCGATCGCGGCGATCCGTGAACTCGTCGACGCCGGCCTGCCGACCTTCGGCATCTGCCTCGGCCACCAGTTGCTGGGCCTGGCATCGGGCGCGCTCACGACGAAGATGAAGTTCGGCCACCATGGCGCGAATCATCCGGTGCGGGACCTCGAGACCGGGCGGGTGGCGATCACGAGCCAGAACCACGGCTTCGCGGTCGACCCGGCGAGCCTGCCCGCGCATCTCGCGGTGACCCACGTGTCGCTGTTCGACGGCTCGATCCAGGGCCTGAAGCGCACCGACCGCCCCGCGTTCTGCTTCCAGGGGCATCCGGAGGCCAGTCCGGGGCCGCACGACATCGGCTATCTGTTCGACCGCTTCACCGCGCACATGGACGAGCGCCGGGGAGGTCGCCATGCCTAGGCGCACCGACCTGCACAGCATCCTCATCATCGGTGCCGGGCCGATCGTCATCGGCCAGGCCTGCGAATTCGACTATTCGGGCGCGCAGGCCTGCAAGGCGCTGCGCGAGGAGGGGTACCGGGTCATCCTCGTCAACAGCAACCCGGCGACGATCATGACCGATCCCGACACCGCGGACGTCGTCTACATCGAGCCGATCACCTGGCAGATGGTCGCGCGCATCATCGAGAAGGAGCGCCCGGACGCGCTCCTGCCCACGATGGGCGGACAGACCGCGCTCAATTGCGCGCTCGACCTGGCGCGGCAGGGCGTCCTGCAGCGCTTCGGCGTCGAGCTGATCGGTGCGAAGGAGGAGGCGATCGACAAGGCCGAGGATCGGCAGAAGTTCAAGCAGGCGATGACGTCGATCGGCCTGGAATCGGCGCGCTCGGGCGTGGCCCACTCGATGGACGAGGCCTGGGCGGTGCAGCGCCAGATCGCCGAGGCCACCGGCGGCGTCGGCTTTCCGGTGGTGATCCGGCCGTCGTTCACGCTCGGCGGCACCGGCGGCGGCATTGCCTACAACCCGGAGGAGTTCGAGACGATCTGCCGGCGCGGGCTCGACGCCAGCCCGACCCGCGAACTGCTGATCGAGGAGTCGCTCCTGGGCTGGAAGGAGTTCGAGATGGAGGTCGTGCGCGATCGCGCCGACAACTGCATCATCGTCTGCTCGATCGAGAACCTCGACCCGATGGGCGTGCACACCGGCGATTCGATCACCGTGGCGCCGGCGCAGACGCTCACCGACCGCGAGTATCAGCGCATGCGCGACGCGTCCTTCGCGGTGCTGCGCGAGATCGGCGTCGACACCGGCGGCTCGAACGTGCAGTACGCGGTCGATCCGAAGAGCGGGCGCATGATCGTCATCGAGATGAACCCGCGGGTGTCGCGCTCCTCGGCCCTGGCATCGAAGGCCACCGGGTTCCCGATCGCGAAGATCGCGGCCAAGCTGGCCGTCGGCTTCACGCTCGATGAGCTGGCCAACGACATCACCGGCGGCGCCACCCCGGCCTCGTTCGAACCGGCGATCGACTACGTGGTCACCAAGGTGCCGCGCTTCGCCTTCGAGAAGTTCAAGGAGGCCGATTCGCACCTGACCACGCAGATGAAGTCGGTCGGCGAGGTGATGGCGATCGGGCGCACCTTCCAGGAGAGCTTCCAGAAGGCGCTGCGCGGCCTCGAGGTCGGTGTCGACGGCCTCAACCAGAAGACCACGGACCGCCACGAGATCGAGGAGGAACTCGGCGAACCGGGGCCCGAGCGCATCTGGTATGTCGGCGACGCCTTCGAGAACGGCTTCACCCTGGAGGAGGTGCAGCGCCTGACCAACATCGACCCCTGGTTTCTCGCGCAGATCAAGGACATCGTCGACGAGGAGATGCGCCTGGACGACCTCGCGCTCGCGGACATCGACGCGGCCGAGATGCGGCGCCTGAAGCGCAAGGGGTTCTCCGACCGGCGCCTTGCCAAGCTCACGCGCGTCACGGAGGACGCGGTGCGCGCGCGGCGGCACGCGCTCGGGGTGCGCCCGGTCTACAAGCGCGTCGACACCTGCGCCGGCGAGTTCGCCACCGGCACCGCCTACATGTATTCGACCTACGAGGAGGAGTGCGAGGCGGCGCCGACCGGCAGGCGCAAGATCATGGTGCTCGGCGGCGGGCCGAACCGGATCGGCCAGGGAATCGAGTTCGACTACTGCTGCGTGCACGCGGCGCTGGCCCTGCGCGCGGACGGGTTCGAGACCATCATGGTCAACTGCAACCCGGAGACCGTTTCGACCGACTACGACACCTCGGATCGCCTGTACTTCGAACCGCTGACGCTGGAAGACGTCCTCGAGATCGTCGCGCTGGAACGGCCCGCGGGCGTGATCGTGCAGTTCGGCGGGCAGACCCCGCTGAAGCTGGCACGCGCGCTCGAGGCCAATGGCGTGCCGATCATCGGCACCTCGCCGGAGTCGATCGACATCGCCGAGGATCGCGAGCGGTTCCAGAAGCTGCTGGTCGAGTTGCGGCTCAGGCAGCCGCCGAACCGGACCGCGCGGACCGAGGACGAGGCGCTGGCCCAGGCGCAGGAGATCGGCTACCCGCTGGTGGTGCGGCCGAGCTACGTGCTCGGCGGACGCGCGATGGAGATCGTTCACGAGCGCGGCGATCTCGAGCGCTACATGCGCGAGGCGGTCAAGGTGTCGAACGACTCGCCGGTGCTGCTCGACCGCTTCCTCAACGACGCCATCGAGGTCGACGTCGATTGCATCGCCGACGGCCGGCGCGTGTTCATCGGCGGCATCATGGAGCACATCGAGGAGGCCGGCGTGCATTCGGGGGATTCGGCATGCTCGCTGCCGCCGTACTCGCTTTCCGAGGCGGTGCAGGACGAACTGCGGGCGCAGACGGCCGCGATGGCGCGGTCGCTGGGCGTGATCGGCCTGATGAACGTGCAGTTCGCGATCAAGCGCGAAGCGGGGCGCGAGGTCGTCTATGTGCTCGAGGTCAATCCGCGCGCCTCGCGCACCGTGCCCTTCGTGTCGAAGGCGACCGGCGTCGCGCTGGCGAAGATCGCCGCGCGCGTGATGGCGGGCCGCCCGCTCGACGACCAGGGCGTGACGGACGAGGTGCGGCCGCCCTACTACAGCGTCAAGGAGGCGGTGTTTCCGTTCACCAAGTTTCCCGGCGTCGACCCGATCCTCGGGCCGGAGATGAAGTCGACCGGCGAGGTGATGGGGGTCGGAGCCAGCTTCGGCGAGGCCTTCGTCAAGAGCCAGCTGGCGGCCGGTGTGCGCCTGCCGCAGGCCGGCACGGTGTTCCTGTCCGTGCGCGATGCCGACAAGGACGGCATGGTCGAGGTGGCGCGCGCCCTGTCGGAGCTGGGCTTCGGGCTGGTGGCCACGCGCGGCACCAGCGCGGCGCTGGAGGCGGCCGCGGTCCCGGTGCGCATGGTCTACAAGGTGAAGGAGGGCCGCCCGCACATCGTCGACATGATCAAGAATCGCGAGGTGGTGCTGGTGATCAACACCACCGAGGCGCGCAAGAGCGTGATCGCCGATTCCCGCCTGATCCGGGTTTCCGCGCTGCAGGCCCGGGTCCCGTACTTCACCACGCTCGCGGGCGCGCGCGCCGCGGTCGCCGGTCTGCGCGCCTCGCGCGAGCTCGCGCCCTATGACTTGCGCGGTCTGCACGCGCAGGTGGCGGCCTAGGGGCGGGAGCGCCGCCGCGCCGCGGCGGCGTGTATCATTCGGCTGACCTGTCCGGGCCGCGCATGCGCGGCCCGGACCGCTTTTGCCGCGCTATCTTGCCGGCGTCCAGGGCCCGCCCGCGGCGGGGCACGAACGCCGCGATGAGGACATCCGCACATGCAATCCGTACCCATGACCGTGGCCGGCGCCGAGAAGTTGCGCGCGGAACTGCAACGCCTCAAGTCGGTCGACCGGCCGGCGGTGATCAACGCCATCGCCGAGGCGCGCTCCCAGGGAGACCTGTCGGAGAACGCCGACTACGACGCCGCCAAGGAGCGGCAGGGATTCATCGAGGGGCGCATCGCCGAAATCGAGGGCAAGCTGTCGTACGCCCAGGTCATCGATCCGCGCCTGCTCGCCGGCGAGGGCCGCGTGGTCTTCGGCGCCACCGTCGACCTCGAGGACATGGAGTCGGGCGCCAAGGTCACGTATCAGGTGGTCGGCGACGACGAGGCCGACATCAAGGAGGGCAAGATCTCGATCAGTTCGCCGATCGCGCGCGCGCTCATCGGCAAGCACGAGGGCGATCTCGCCGAGGTGGTGGCGCCGGGCGGCACGCGCGAGTACGAGATCCTCGAGATCCGGTTTGTCTAGCGGCACGCACATCCGGCGCCGGCCGATTGCGTGTCGCGCGGGCCGGGGGCGGCCGGGGGCGGCCCGGCCGTCATGCGGGTGGCAGCGCGCCGCGGCGCGGGCCCGCCGGCGGTCGTCAGGCGCGCGTGGCCCGCTGCCGTGCCGGTGCGCGCGGCCGGGGCGGCTTGGCGCGGGGCGCGGCGGCGGCGCGATTGCGTTCGGCGCGCGCGCCCTCCTGCTTCTTCGTGCGCCGCGGCCCGCTCCGGGCGCGCGGCCCCGCGGGCTTGGCGGTTTCGGGTGGTCGCGGACGATAGAGCACCAGCAGCTTTCCGATCGCCTGGACCAGCGCGGCGTCGAGCCGGCCGGCGATCGCCTCGGCGTGGGCGGTCCGGGCGGCGCGGTCGTCACCGAGCACGCGCACCTTGATGAGTTCGCGGGCGCCCAGCGCCAGATCGATTTCGCGCATGACCGCGTCGGTCAGCCCGGCATCGCCGATCATGACCACGGGGTCCAGGTGGTGCGCGTGCGCGCGCAGGGTCGCGCGCTCGGAAGGGGTCAGGGTAGGCATGATCGGATGTGGTGGCGACGCTAGCGCGGCGGGTCCGGGCGCCGGCGCCGCCGAATGCGCAGGGCCGCGCAGTATAGCGGCGCCCGCCTGACGGAGGTTGCGAGTCGATGGAACGCAAGCCGCGCGGGCACGTCAAGCCCACCCGGTCGGTCTCCAGCAACCGCTGGATGCATGAGCACGTCACCGATCCCTACGTGCAGGAGGCGCGCAAGCGCGGCTATCGGTCGCGGGCGGCATTCAAGATCCTCGAGATCGACCAGAAGGCGCGCCTGCTGCGCCGGGGCATGCTGGTGGTCGACCTCGGTGCGGCGCCGGGCGGCTGGTCCCAGGTGGTGGCGCAGCGGATCGGCGGCGGCGAGCACGGCGGCGGCCGCGTGGTGGCGGTCGACCTGCTCGACATGGCGGGACTGCCGGGCGTCGACTTCGTCCGGGCCGACTTTTCGACCGACGCCGGGCTTGCCGAAGTCGCCCGCCGCCTCGGGCCCGGACGCCGCGCCGACCTTGTTTTGTCCGACATGGCGCCCAATATCTCGGGCATCGGCGCGGCCGATCAGGCGCGCTCGATCGGGCTGGCCGAACTTGCGCTCGACTTCGCCCGCCGGTTCCTCAAGCCCGACGGGGCGCTGGTCGTAAAGGTGTTCCAGGGACAGGGTTTTCCGGAGTTTCTGAAGCAGATGCGCGCCTCTTTCCATGATGTGAAATCCCACAAACCGAAGGCATCGCGCGACCGCAGCGCCGAAGTCTTCCTGGTGGGCAGACAACTGCGCGAAGATTCCGTGGAGTCGACGGAATAGGGGTACAATGTAGTAGTCAAATCAGGTGCTTAGCGCCGGTTCCGCAGCATGCCGGCAGGCCCGCGTGGCCAGGGAGAGTAGTTGAACAATACGTTTTCGAAGATTGCGGTCTGGCTGGTGATTGCACTGGTGCTCTTCACCGTCTTCAAGCAGTTCGGCGGACAGAGCGCGACGGGCGCCGGGTCGGTGAGCTACTCGGACTTCCTCGACCAGGTCAAGGCCGGGCAGATCAAGAGCGCGGTGATCGACGATCGCACCATCATCGCCACGACCGTCGACGACAAGAAGGTGCGCACCAACGTCACCTACCTCGACCGCGGCCTCATCGGCGACCTCGTCAAGTACGGGGTCAAGTTCGATGTGCGCGTCGAGGAGGAGAAGCCGCTCCTGCTGTCGATCTTCATCTCGTGGTTCCCGATGCTGCTCCTGATCGGCGTGTGGATCTTCTTCATGCGGCAGATGCAGGGCGGCGGGCGCGGCGGCGCGTTCTCGTTCGGCAAGAGCAAGGCGCGCATGCTCGACGAGTCGAACAACTCGGTGACCTTTGCCGACGTCGCCGGTTGCGACGAGGCCAAGGAGGAGGTCGCGGAGTTCGTCGACTTCCTCAAGGATCCGTCCAAGTTCCAGAAACTGGGCGGCCGCATCCCGCGCGGCGCGCTGATGGTGGGTTCCCCCGGGACCGGCAAGACGCTTCTCGCCAAGGCGATCGCCGGCGAGGCGAAGGTGCCGTTCTTCTCGATTTCCGGGTCCGACTTCGTCGAGATGTTCGTCGGTGTCGGCGCGGCCCGCGTGCGCGACATGTTCGAGAACGCCAAGAAGCACGCGCCCTGCATCATCTTCATCGACGAGATCGACGCGGTGGGCCGCCAGCGCGGCGCCGGCCTGGGGGGCGGCAACGACGAGCGCGAGCAGACCCTGAACCAGATGCTGGTCGAGATGGACGGATTCGAGACCGGCACCGGCGTGATCGTGATCGCCGCGACGAACCGTCCGGACGTGCTCGATCCCGCGCTGCTGCGACCCGGCCGGTTCGACCGCCAGGTGGTGGTGCCGCTGCCCGACATCCGCGGCCGCGAGCAGATCCTGGGCGTGCACATGCGCAAGGTGCCGCTGGCGCCCGACGTCAAGGCCGACATTCTGGCGCGCGGCACGCCGGGCTTTTCGGGTGCCGATCTGGCCAATCTGGTCAACGAGGCGGCCCTGTTCGCGGCGCGGCGCAACAAGCGCCTGGTCGACATGGACGACTTCGAGATGGCCAAGGACAAGATCATGATGGGCGCCGAGCGGCGCACCATGGTCATGGACGAGGAGGAGAAGCGCAACACCGCCTACCACGAGGCGGGCCACGCGCTGATCGGCAAGCTCCTCCCGAAGTGCGATCCGGTGCACAAGGTCACCATCATCCCGCGCGGCCGCGCGCTCGGCGTGACCATGAGCCTGCCGGAGCGCGACAAGTATTCCTACGACCGCGAGTACATGCTCAACAAGATCGCGATGCTGTTCGGCGGGCGCATCGCCGAAGAGGTGTTCATGAACCAGATGACCACCGGCGCCTCCAACGACTTCGAGCGCGCGACCCAGATGGCGCGCGACATGGTCACCCGCTACGGGATGAGCGACAAGCTCGGTCCGATGGTCTACGCCGAGAACGAGGGCGAGGTGTTCCTCGGGCGCTCGGTGACCCGCACCACGCAGGTGTCCGAGGCGACGATGCAGACGGTCGACGCCGAGATCCGCCGGATCATCGACGAGCAGTACAAGCTCGCGCGCAAGCTCATCGAGGACAACGCCGACAAGATGCACGCGATGGCCAGCGCCCTGCTCGAATGGGAAACCATCGATTCGGACCAGATCGACGACATCGTCGCCGGCCGGCCGCCGCGCCCGCCGAAGCCGTCGCAGTCGCCGCCGCCGCCGCCGAAGGACAACGCGTCGGGCGGCGTGGCACCGTCGGCAAGCGCCAGCGCGGCCTAGGCCGCGCCGGGCCCGCCGACGGCGCCTGGCGGCGCGTGACGCTCGGATCCTGAACGGATCGCCTGCCGGAGCGGCTGCGCGGTGTCCCTGGCCGCCTCCCTGCGCGACCGTCGGCGCGGGCAGGCCATGCCCCTCGTCATGGGCGTGGTCAACATCACCCCGGATTCGTTTTCCGATGGCGGCCGGTTTCTCGATCCCGCCGCGGCGCTCCGACACGCCGAAGCCCTGGTCGCCGATGGCGCCGACCTGCTCGATCTGGGGGCCGAGTCGAGCCGCCCGGGCGCCGCACCGCTGCCGCTGGCCGAGGAGGGGCGCCGGCTGCTGCCGGTGCTGCGCGCGGCAGTGCGGCTCGGGGTCCCGGTGTCGGTGGACACCTACAAGCCGGAACTGATGGCCGAGGCGGTCGCGTCCGGGGCCGCGATGCTCAACGACATTCGCGCCTTCGGTGCGCCGGGCGCATTCGAAGTCGCGTGCCGGGCGGCCGCCGGCGGCACGGTTCTGGCGATGATGCACATGCGCGGCGATCCCGCGACCATGCAGGCCGGGCCGGCCTATGCCGACGTGGTGGCCGAGGTGCGTGCGTTTCTCGGCGCGCGCGTTGCGGCGTTCCGTGCCGCCGGTGTCGCCGACGACCAGCTGGTGATCGATCCCGGGTTCGGATTCGGCAAGACCGTGGCGCACAATGTCGAACTGCTGCGGCATCTGGACAGCCTCGGCGCGATCGGCGTGGCGGTGCTGGCCGGACTGTCGCGCAAGTCGACCATCGGCGCGCTCACCGGCCGGACGCAGCCCGAGGGGCGCGTGTTCGGCAGCGTCGCCGCCGCCCTGATCGCCGCCCAGAACGGTGCGACAATTCTGCGCGTGCACGACGTCGCGGCGACGCGGGACGCGCTCGCGGTGTGGCAGGCGGTGCGCACGAGCCGCTGATCCGGGCCGCCTTCAACGACGACCAATCCGACCTTTCCCATGAGCAGAAAATACTTTGGCACCGATGGTGTGCGCGGCCGCGTCGGCAAGGCGCCGATCACTCCCGACTTCGTCCTGCGCCTGGGCTATGCCGCCGGCCGCGTCCTGGTCCAGCAGGGGATCGGCGGCGACGAGCATCCGGCGGTGCTGATCGGCAAGGACACGCGCGTCTCCGGCTACATGCTGGAGGCGGCGCTCGAGGCCGGCTTCGCCGCCGCCGGGGTCGACGTGATGCTGGTCGGGCCGATGCCGACGCCGGCGGTGGCCTACCTCACGCGCGCGGTCCGCGCGCAGGCGGGGGTGGTGATCAGCGCCTCGCACAATCCGTACGAGGACAACGGCATCAAGTTCTTCTCGGAGGGCGGCCTGAAGCTGCCCGACGCGGTCGAACTGGCGATCGAGGCCGAACTCGAGAAGCCGATGGGATGCGTCGACTCCTCGGCGCTCGGCAAGGCGCGCCGGCTGGACGACGCGGCCGGCCGCTACATCGAATTCTGCAAGGCCAGCGTGCCGTACGACCTGGACCTGCACGGCATGCGCGTGGTGGTCGATTGCGCCAATGGTGCCGCGTACCACATCGCGCCGCACGTGTTCCATGAACTCGGCGCCGAGGTGATCACGATCGGCAACCAGCCGACCGGCCGCAACATCAACGATGGCGTCGGCGCGACCCATCCGAAGGCGCTGTCGGATGCCGTCCGTCAGCACCGGGCCGACATCGGCGTGGCGCTCGACGGCGACGCCGACCGCGTGGTGATGGCCGATGCCACCGGCCGCACCTACGACGGCGACGAGCTGCTCTATCTGATCGTCAAGGAACGCCAGGCGAGCGGCCGGGTTCCGGGCGTGGTCGGCACGCTGATGACCAACCTCGCGTTCGAGCAGGCGATGGCGCGGCTGGAGGTGCCGTTCGCGCGCGCCAAGGTCGGCGACCGCTACGTGCTCGAGATGCTGCACGAGAAGCGCTGGCTGCATGGCGGCGAGAACTCCGGGCACATCCTCTGCCTCGACTGCCATACCACGGGCGACGGCATCGTCTCGGCGTTGCAGGTGCTCAAGGCCTTGCGTCTGTCCGACCAGACGCTCGCCGAGGCCGGGCGGGAACTGCAGCTGTTCCCGCAGGTCCTCAAGAGCGTGCGCCTGACCGACCGCAAGGCATGGGAGTCGAACCAGGCGCTCGCGGCGGCCGTCAAGGAGGCCGAAGCACGCCTGGGCGGGCGCGGCCGGGTGCTGTTGCGCCCGTCCGGCACCGAGCCGGTGCTGCGGGTGATGGTCGAGGGAGAGGACGGCGCGCTGGTCAGCGAGCTTGCCGGCAGCCTTGCCGCGGTCGCGGCAGCGTGACCGCGCGCGGGGCGGGCAGGCGGCCGGACGGCAGTTGCGCAGGGGCATTGAAGAGCGTAGCATCCGACTGATTCGTTCGGGTATTCATCATGTTTGCGCGCCTTCGGGAAGACATCAACAGCGTTTTCGACCGCGATCCCGCCGCCCGTTCGGTGTGGGAAGTGCTGACCTGCTATCCGGGGTTTCATGCGCTGCTCCTGCATCGCGTCGCGAACTGGTTCTGGCGCCGTCGCCTGAAATGGCTCGGGCGCTTCACCTCGCATCTGGCGCGCTGGGCGACCGGGATCGAAATCCACCCGGGCGCGACGATCGGCCGGCGGTTCTTCATCGACCACGGCATGGGCGTGGTCATCGGCGAGACCGCCGAGATCGGCGATGACGTCACGATCTATCACGGGGTGACGCTGGGCGGGACCTCGTGGAACAAGGGCAAGCGGCACCCGACGCTCAAGGATCGGGTGGTCATCGGCGCCGGAGCCAAGGTGCTCGGGCCGATCGTCATGCACGAGGGCGCCAAGGTGGGGTCGAATGCCGTCGTCGTGAAGGATGTGCCGCCGGGCGCGACCGCGGTCGGGATTCCCGCGCGCATCATCGAGGAGTCGGCCGCGCAGCGGCGCGAGGAACAGGCCGCCAAGCTCGGTTTCTCCGCCTATGCGCTCACCGGCGGAGACGAGGATCCGCTGGCCAAGGCGCTCAACGGCCTCATCGACCACGGCGCCGAGACCGATCGCCGCGTCGACGTGCTGCTCGAGCGCGTCGCGGCACTCGAGGCGCGGCTCGCGGCCGAGCAGGCGTCAGCGGCAGGCGAGGACAACGTGGTCGCGCACGCCTTCGGCGCGCGCGCGCGTCAGGTCGCCAACGGGTGAGCGGGCGGCGGGCCCGCAGCGATCGCCCGGCGGCCCGCGCCGGCCGGCCGATGACCGCGCGGCAGGCGCGCAGCAGCCTCTCGGCAGCGGCGCGGCAGCCGCTCAGTACCCGAACTGCAGGTTGCGGTTGATCACCGTGATCTCGGTGAACGCACTGCCATTGTGGTTGTTGGGCGAAAAGCCGACCACGTAGCCGCCGACGTCGTAGCTGCGCATCGCGTCGAGGGCGGTCATGAGCGACTCCCGGTTCACGCGCGCCGGACCGGCGCGCCGGATCCCCTCGACCAGGATCTTCGCGGCAATGTAGGCCTCGAGCGAGGTTGCCGCGAAGTTCCTGGTTCCGCTCGCTTTCTCGAACGCGGCCTGGTACTCGGCGACCACCGGGATGTTGCGGTTGGTCACCGGCGGGACGACCTGCGCGATGGTCACGCCGACGCCGTCCTTGCCCAGCATGCGCATGAGCACGTTGGGTCCCGGAAACGAGTTGCTGACGAACTGCATGCCGGGATTGGCGGCGCGCGCGCCCTTGATGAAGTCGGCGTTGGGCCGGGCCAGCGTGGTGGTGATCATCACGTCGGGCTTGCTGCGCGACACCGACGCGACCGCGCCCGCGATGTCCGGATTGGTGCGCGCGATGCCGACGACGGCGACGGCCTTGAAGCCGCGCTTGGCGAGCGCACGCTCGACCGCTGCCAGGTTCTCCTTGCCGACCACGTCCTCGTGGTAGAGGATGCCGAAGGACTTCACGCCGACGGTCGCATAGTGGTTGACGATCTTCTCGAGTTCGTCGGCATAGCTGGCGCGGTGGTTGTAGAGCACGCGATTGAACACTCGCATCGGGTCGGCACCGGTGAACGGGAACAGGAAGGGCGTGCGCGACTTCTCCGCAAACGGCATCGCCGGGCGGCTCAGCGTCGCGCTGGCGTAGCCGAACAGGGCCAGCACGCCGCGCTCCTCGATGAGCTTGCGCGCATTCTCCGCCGCCACCTTGGTGTCGTTGCCATCGTCGAGCGTGACCAGTTCGATCGCGCGCCCGCCGACGCCACCGGCGGCGTTCACGCGCTTGAAGTACGCGAGGGCACCGTCGCGGATTTCCTCGCCAAGCTCCTTGTTCGAGCCGGTCAACGGCACCGATTGCCCGATCAGGATGGGGTCGCCCTGCGCGCCGGCCAGCGACGGTGCGGCGATTGCGAGGCAGGCGAGGAGAATGCTGCGGAGTTGTCGCATCGTGCAGGTCGTCGGGAGAGGGGGCCGCGACATTGTAGACGCGGCGTTGTCCCCCTTCATTGTGCAACGCGACATGCCGGCGTTCCACGGGCGCCGGCGCCGGTCATCGAGGCGACGGGATCCGCCGCCGGCCGCGGCCGCGGGTCAGGGCGCGACGGTCGATGGCGCGACGCGCAATTCCCGGCTCAGGCGCAGGGGCATCGCCGCGCCGTCCGCCGGCGCGGCGGACACGGCGGTGCGGCCGGCGGGAGGGGTGGGGAACCAGCCCAGGCTCGCGCCGGCGCCGGTGAGGCCCAGCACCGCCGCGACCAGCCACGCGGCGCCGCGTCGGCGGCGTCGCCCCGTCACGGCGGACCGGCGCGCGTCGGACACGCCGTCGACCTGTCGGTCCGCCCGGACGCGTAGGTCCATGCAGGCGGCGGCGACCGGGGCAGCGATACCGTTCTCGGCCTCGAGGCGCTCGCTCCAGTCTTCGCGGGCGGCCAGTTCGGCCTCCTTGCGCCTGCGGGCCGCATTGAGCGCGTGCGCCTGCACCAGCGCGCGCGCGCGCGCAGCCTCGACCGCAGCCTGCTCCTCGTGCAGACGCTGCGCCAGCGCCAATTCGGCTTCCTTCTCTTGCGCGAGGCGCGCGGCTTCGGCAGCGCGCAGCGCTTCGGCCTGTTGCGCATTCTCCTGAGCCAGGCGCAGCGCGGCAAGCGCCGCCTCCCTGCGGCCCTCGGCCGCGCTGGCCGCCGCGGCGGCGGCATGCTGTCGCTGCTCCTCGAGCAGCGCGGCCTGTTCGTCTGCCAGCGTGCAGGCACGCGCCTGGTCCCGTGTGTCCTGCTCGGCCGCGGCGCGTGCGCGCGCCGCGGCGTCGGCGCGGGCCTCGGCGTCGGCGCGTTCGTCGGCCGCCGCCGCTGCCGCCCGCTCCGCCGCGGCGTGATCCTGCGCGGCGCGCAGGGCTGCCTCTTCGGCGTCGATGCGCCGTGCGATCTCGGTGCGCATGCCGGCTTCCGCCGCGGCGCGTGCGCGTTCGACCTGCTCGAGTCGTGCAGCGTCCAGCGCACGCTGCTGCGCGGCCTCGTCGGCTGCCGCCGCCGCTGCCGCGTGCGCCACGGCAGCGGCCTCGGCCTCGCGCGCGCTGCATTCGGCGCGCCGTGCCGCGTCTTGCGCGTCGTGCGCGGCCTGCGCCGCGGATCGTTCGGCCGCGATGCGCGCGCGCGCGGATTGCGCCGCG
>JAEUOS010000060.1 GCA_016790695.1 Burkholderiales bacterium | reverse complement strand
TCGAGCCCACCGAGGCCGCGCCAGCGGCCGGGCCGGCCGACCCGGCCGCTGGCGCGGCGCCGGCGTAGGTCCGGCGGGCACCAGGGTGCGCGAAGCGCCCGTCGACCTGCGCGCGTGCGGCGGCGGGCTGGGCCGCCGCGGGCCCGCAACCCCGTCGCGCGCCGTCGTACGTTCATGCGTGCATGGAGATCGGTGTCGCGCGATTCGCGAGCATGGCTGCTGACGACGAGTCGCCCGGCGACGAGGATGCCGCGCTGATGCTCGCCTACGCCCGCGGCGACGCGCGTGCCTTCGACGCGCTCTATGCCCGCCACGGCGGCGGCAGCTATCGCTACTTCCTGCGCAGCCTGCGCAACGAGGCGCTCGCCGGCGAACTGTTCCAGGACTTGTGGTTGCAGGTGGTGCGCGCCCGTGCTTCCTACACGGTGCAGGCGCGATTTGCGACCTGGCTGTACCGGATGGCCCACAACCGCCTGATCGACCACTATCGGCGGTCCGGCGTGGTCGAACTGGTCGCGCTGGACGCCGATGGCGACACGGCCGCAAGCGAGCCGGCCGACCCGCAGCCCGGCCCGGAGGACGCGGCGGCAGGCCGGGAATCGGCGCGACGCATGCTGCAGCTGGTCGAGGCGCTGCCGGCCGCGCAGCGCGAAGCGTTCCTGCTCCAGGAAGAAGGCGGCCTGAGCCTGGCGGAGATTGCGGCCGCCACCGGCGCCGGCACCGAGACGGTCAAGAGCCGTCTGCGCTATGCGATGACCCGGTTGCGCGCAGGCATGAAGGATTTCCTATGAGCCCGCCGGCCGACGACGAACTGGCCGCGCACTACCGCGCGGCGTCCCGCGAATCGCCGCCGCCCAGGCTCGACGCGGCGATCCGGCAGGCCGCCCGCGCCGCCGTGCAGGACCGCGCGCTCAAGCGCCGGCGCCAGTGGGGTGCCGGGCTGGCGCTGGCCGCGAGTGTGGTCCTGGGTCTCGGCGTGGTGTTGCGCACGGCGCTGGAGGCACCGGATCTGCGCCCCGCCGGTCCGGTGCCGGCGCCGGTGGCCAGCGCCGATCCGGTGCCGGATGCGCGGCCGCGGGAAGAGGCGCGCCCGTCTCAGCGGGACCCCGGCGCTGGCGCCGAGGACGCCAAGGCGCGCGGACCTGCCGTCGCGCCGTCGCGCGCCGTGGGGGGCGCGCCGGCCAAGGCGCCGGATGCACGTGACCAGGCCCGGGCGCGGAACGACAGCGCGGCGGACCTGCCGGCAAGCCCGCCGGCGCCGCGGGACGCGCCCGCAGCGGCCGCGTCAGCGGAGCAGGTCGCGTCGCCGGCTCCCGCCAGTCCGACGGCCGCCGCCCCGGTTGCGCCATCGGTGGCACCGCCGGTTGCGTCGGCCGCGCCGACGGCGCGTCCGGATGCCGGCGCGGCAGTCGGGGCGGCAGAGACCGCGCCGGCGCGCCCGGGGTCGACCATCCGCGCGCAGGCCGCGCCGGGAAGCGAGGGGCAGCGGCGCGTCGCATCGGCGGCGGCGTCGCGGGAATCGCCTGTGCCGAACCTGACGGCCGACGAGGAGAATGCGTTGTCGGTCGAGGACTGGCTGCGCCGGATCGTCGCGCTGCGCCGGGCCGGTCGCCATGCCGATGCCGACGACAGCCTGAAGCGCCTTCTGCTGCGCCATCCGGGGGCGCAGGTGCCGGCGGAGGCACGTGCCCGCTGAGCGGCGCGGCCGTCGGCCGCACGAGGACAGGCGTGCGCGCCCCGATGGCATAATGGGACTAGGGTTTATTGCCGTCGCCGGTCATCGTCCCAGGCGTCCGCCAAGGGAGTTTCCATGCATCACACACGCCGCCGTTTCCTCAAGGCCGGTGCCGCCGGCGCCGCCACGGGCTTTCCCGCGATCGTCAGATCGCAGTCGAAGATCACGCTCAAGATTTCGCACTACGTGCCCGCGCTGCACGGCCTGCAGCGCGAGTTCATGGAACCGTGGGCGAAGGAAATCGAGGCCAAGACCAACGGCGCGGTGAGTTTCCAGATCTTTGCCGCCAATTCGTCGCTGGGCCAGGCGCAGAATCAGCTCGACCAGGTGTTGAACGGCGTCACCGACATCGCCTTCGGGTTGTGCGGCATCCCGCGCGGGCGCATGACCCGGTCGACGCTGATCGAGATGCCCTTCCTGGTCAAGAGCGCGGAAGCCGGTTCGCGCGCGTTGTGGAACCTCTACCCCAAGTACCTGCGCGACGACTACAAGGGCCTGAAGCCGCTGCTGCTCATGACCCACAACGGCGGGCTGCTCCACACCAAGGACAGGCGCATCGAGAAGCCCGAGGACCTGCGCGGGCAGCGCATCCGCACCCCCTCGCCCACCGTGTCGATGATGCTCGAATTCCTCGGCGCCACGCCGGTCGGCATGCCTCCCGGCCAGGCGTACGAGAACATCCAGAAGGGCGTGCTCGACGGCGCGGCCTTTCCGTGGGACCCGGTGCGGGCATTCAAGCTCGACGAGGTCACGAAATTCCATTTCGACGCGCAGCTCTACACCGCGGCGTTCTGGTTCGCGATCAGCGAGAAGAAGTTCAATGCCCTGCCGAAGGACGTGCAGAAGGTGATCGACGCCGCGTCCGGCGAGGCGCTGCTGGCCAAGGTCCAGGGCTGGTGGGATGCGTGGGACAAGGCCGGCAAGGCCGCGGCGCAGGCGCGCAACAGCACCATCGTCACGCTCGACCGCGCCAATCGCGAACAGTGGGAGCGCACGCTGGTGCCGATGTACAACAAGGCGATGGTCGATTTCGAGGGCCAGGGCATCAAGAACGCGCGCGAGATCTACATCGAGATGCAGCGCCAGGTGGCGAAGTACCAGAAGGCCTAGGGGTGCGCGGCGGCGCGCCGTCGCCGCACAGCACGCCCCGGGCCGCGGCGGCCATGACCGATCGCCTCGAGACCTTCACGCGCCGCGCCGCGTATGCCGGCGTGGGCCTGCTGCTGCTCTGCGCTCTGCTCAACGTCGCCGATATCGCCACGCGCCGCACGATCAACCTGAACGTGACCGGCATGGTCGACATCACGCAGCTCCTGGTGATGGCCTGCGCCTTCCTCAGCATCCCGTACACCTTCATGCGGGAGGCGCACATCGACGTCGACTTCCTCGTCAACCGCCTGCCGGCACGCGGGCGCGCCGCCCTGTTCGCGCTCTGGAGCGCGGTCGGCGCGGCGTTCATGTCGGCAGTGAGCTGGAATGCCGCCCAGGCCGCGCTGCAGGCCTGGACCAACAACGACCAATCCACCACCATCGGCATTCCGATGATCTGCTACTGGGCGCCGCTGATCGCCGGCTGCGTCCTGTCGGTCATGTCCTGCGCCGCTCTGTCGTTGCGCCACGCGGCGCGCGCCCTGGCCGGCGACGCCGCGCCGTCCGCCCCATGCTGACCGGGGACATGCTGCGGCGCGCCGCCGAGCGCTTTCCGGCGAAGGCGGCGGTGATCGCCGGCGAGCGGCGGCTTTCCTATGCGGAACTCGACGCCGACGCCAACCGCCTGGCGCACGCGCTGCTCGCGCGCGGCCTGCGCAAGGGCGCCAAGGTCGCGATGCTGTCGCGCAATCTGGCCGAGTACGCGACCGTGTTCTTCGGCGTCGCGCGCTCCGGGCTGGTGCTGGTCAACGTGTCGGTCCTCTATGCGCCCGACGAGCTGGCCTGGGTGCTCGCCAAGGCCGACGCCGAGGCGCTCGTCTATGACGCGCAATTCGCCGACAAGGTGGCGGCGGTGGCGCCGCGCTGCCCGCAGCTTGCGCATCTGGTGCAGATCGGCGCCGCGCCCGGGGTCGCGCCCGCGGCGGCGACCGGCTTTGACGCCCTGCTCGACGGCCGGGCGACGACCCTGCCGGCCGTGCCGATCGACGAGCGCGACCCGTTCTGCATGACCTACACCGGCGGCACCACCGGCCGGCCCAAGGGGGTGCTCGCGAGCCACCGCGCGCGCGCGGTCACCGCGCACACGGTGGCGCTGGAGGAAGGCCTGGACGAGCGCGACGTCGTGGCGATCGTCACGCCGCTGTTCCACGTCGCCGCCCTCAACATCATGTTCCAGCCGGCCGTGCTGGTCGGCGCCACCTGCGTGTTCATCGCGCCCTGGTCGCCGGAGAACTTCATGGCCGCCTGCGCGCGCCACCGGATCAGCGCCGCCTTCATGGTGCCGACCCAGGCCAACGCGCTGGTCAGCGACGCCGGCTTCGACGCTGCGCGGCTGGCGAGCTGGCGCAAGCTGTCGTTCGCCGGCGCGCCGATGCCCGACTGGGTCCAGGTGGCGCTGATGGAGCGGCTGCCTGCGCTCAGGCTCACGCAGATCTACGGGCAGAGCGAGATGGGCGTGCTCACCGCGCTGCCGCCGTGGCAGCTGCCGGAAAAGCTGGGCAGCATCGGGCGGCGCGCGTTCAATGTCGACGTCGAACTGTTCGACCTCGCGGGCGAGCGCGTCGGCGTGGGCGAGATCGGCGAGATCGCCTCGCGCGGCGACAACCTGATGCTCGAGTACTACAACGAGCCCGAACAGACCGCCGCGTTCTACAAGTTCCCGGACAAGCTGCCGGGCTGGGGCTTCACCGGGGATGTCGGCACCATCGACGCCGACGGCTGCATCACCCTGCTCGACCGCGCCAAGGACATGCTGATCTCCGGCGGCGAGAACGTCTATCCGAAGGAGATCGAGGATGCCATCTATCTCCTGCCGGAGGTCGCCGAGTGCGCGGTGTTCGGCATTCCCGACGAGAAGTTCGGCGAGCTGCCTGCCGCCTACGTGATGCTCAAGCCGGGCATGCACCTGACCGAGGCCGCGGTCGTCGCCCAGTGCGAGGCCAAGCTGGCGCGGCTGAAGCGGCCGCGCCTGATCCGCTTCGTCGACGCGTTTCCCAAGACGCCGATCGGCAAGATCCAGAAGAACCTCCTCAAAGAACCCTACTGGCAAGGACGCAAGAAGATATGAGCCGTTACGACCACTACAAGACGCTCGCCGTGAGCCGCCACGACCACGGCATTCTCGAGATCGTGATGGGCGCGCCGGGCCGACTGGCCACCGCCGACCATTCGGGGCACCGCGAACTGGCCACCATCTGGCGCGAGGTGTCCGACGATCCCGAGGTGCGCGTGGCCATCCTGCGCGGCGAGGGCAAGGGCTTCTCCGCCGGCGGCGACTTCGGCCTGATCACCGACATGGCCGACGACTTCGCGGTGCGCACCCGGGTCTGGAAGGAGGCGCGCGACCTCGTCTACAACGTGATCAATTGCGACAAGCCGATCGTCTCGGCGATGCACGGGCCCGCGGTCGGTGCCGGACTGGTGGCCGGCCTGCTCGCCGACATCCCGATCGCGGCGAAGAACGCGCGCATCGTCGACGGCCACACGCGCCTGGGCGTGGCGGCAGGCGACCATGCCGCGATCATCTGGCCGCTCCTGTGCGGCATGGCCAAGGCCAAGTACTACCTGATGCTGTGCGAGCCGGTCTCCGGCGAGGAGGCCGAGCGCCTCGGGCTGGTCGCGCTGGCCGTCGACGAGGCCGAACTCAAGGCGCGCGCCTTCGAGGTCGCGCGCCGGCTGGCCGCCGGCTCGCAGAGCGCGATCCGCTGGACCAAGTACGCACTCAACAACTGGCTGCGCATGATGGGGCCGACCTTCGACACCTCGCTGGCGGTCGAATTCATGGGATTCTCCGGTCCCGACGTCCGCGAAGGCGTGGCCAGCCATCGCGAGAAGCGCGCGCCGAAGTTCGATCCGGGCGGCGGCTTCTAGCCCGCGCCGATGCGCTGGTCGAGTCGCATCGTGGCGGCGGCGGGTTGCCGCCGTGTGCGCGCCGGGGACGCGCGATGAGCGGGCCGCTCCTCGGCGTGGCCGGTTTCGGCGTCGTCATCGCGCTGATCATGCTGCGCCTGCCGGTGGCGCTCGCCATGGGCAGCGTCGGCGCGCTCGGCGTGGCCTGGCTCAACGGCTGGAACGCCGCCGGATTCATGCTCGGCCGCGCCGCGTTCGAGGCGGCGTTTCCGTATTCGCTGTCGATCGTTCCCCTGTTCGTCGCCATGGGGGTGTTCGCCGCCCATGCGGGATTGAGCGGCGCGCTGTACAACTTCGTGGCTGCGCTGATCGGCCATCTGCGCGGCGGCATGGCGATGGCGACCATCGGCGCGTGCGCGATCTTCGGCGCGATCTCCGGTTCCGGGATCGCCACCGCGGCCACCATGGGCCGCGTGGCTCTCCCCGAGATGCGCCGGCTCGGCTATGCCGACTCGCTGGCCGCCGCCGCGGTGGCGGCAGGGGGCACGCTGGGGGTGATGATTCCGCCGTCCATCCTGTTCCTGATCTACGGGCTGCTCACCGAGCAGTCGATCGGCAGGCTGTTCTTCGCCGGCATCCTGCCGGGCATCGTCGGCATGCTGTTGTACATGGCGGCGGTCGGCTTTACGGTCGCGCGCCGTCCGCAAACGGGGCCGGCCGGGCCGCGCCGCGACTGGCGCGAGCGCGCCGCCGCGCTGGTCCAGGTGTGGAAGGTGCTGCTGCTGTTCGGGTTGGTCCTGGGGGGGTTGTACCTCGGATGGTTCTCGGACACCGAGGCGGCCGCGGTCGGCGCGTTCGGCGCGGCCTTCATGGCCTGGGCGGGCGGCTCGCTGTCGCGCGCGAGCCTCAGGAAGTCGCTCGGCGAGACCGCGCTCACCACCGGCATGATCTTCACCATCCTGATCGGCGCGAACATCTTCAATTTCTTCATCGAATCGACCGGGCTCACCGACGCGCTGGTCGAGTACGTCAAGGGTCTGGGCTGGAACCGCTGGATGGTGATGCTGGCGCTGATGGTGTTCTACGTGATCCTGGGCGCGCTGATGGACGAGATCTCGATGATCCTCCTCACCGTCGCCCCGGTGTTCAAGCTCATCACGGCGCTCGAGTTCGACCCGATCTGGTTCGGCGTCATGCTGGTCGCCGTTTGCGAAATCGGCATGATCGTGCCGCCGGTGGGCATCAACCTGTTCGTGATCCAGGGCGTGGGCAACCTGCCGATGAGCACGGTGGTGCGCGGCATCGCGCCGTTCGCGGTGGCCGATTGCGTGCGGCTTGTGCTGATCTGCCTGTTCCCCTGGCTCGCCACCTGGCTTCCGAACAAGCTGGTCTGAGGCCCTGCCCGATAATGCCGGTGGCGGGCCGCGCGCGGACGCCGGAAAGGCACGGATGTACGAATACTTCACCTACAGGACCTACCCGCCGCGGCTTCCGGCGACGCAGGACGGGATCGAGCCGCAGCGCCATGCCGTCGCGATCGTCGGCGGCGGCCCGGTCGGGCTGTCGCTTGCGCTCGGCCTCGCGAATCACGGGGTTGCCTGCGTCGTGCTCGAGGCCGACGCCAGCGTCTCGCACGGCAGCCGCGCCGCCTGCATCTCGCGCCGCTCGCAGGAGATCCTCGACCGGCTCGGCGTGATCGGGCCGGTGCTCGATCGCGCACTACCGTGGACCGCGGGCACCAGCTTCTATCGCGACAAGCCGGTGTACCGCCTGGAAATGCCGATGGACGCGCGGCAGAAGTTCTACCCGATGGTCAACCTCGAGCAATGCTATTTCGAGCAGGACCTGGTCGACCACATCGAGGCGCGCCGTGCCGACACCGTCGATCTGCGCTGGCAGACCCGCCTGACGCGCTTCGAGGCGGGCGATGCGGAGGTGCTGCTCCACGTCGAGAACCCGCTCGGCGGCTACGCGCTGCGCGCCGGCTGGCTGGTGGCATGCGACGGTGCGCGCAGCGCGGTGCGGGCCCAGCTGGGGCTGCGCTTCTCCGGCACCCAGTACGACGGCACCTACATCATCGTCGATATCCACCTGGAGAGCCGCCATCCGACCGAGCGCCGCGCGTGGTTCGATCCGCCGTCGAATCCCGGCTCGACCATCCTCATGCACAAGCAGCCGGGCGACATCTGGCGGGTCGACTACCAGCTGCGCGACGACGAGGACCCGGTCGAGGCGGTCAAGCCCGAGAACGTGCTGCCGCGGGTCAAGGCGCACCTCGACTGGATCGGCGAGACCGCGCCGTGGGAGCCGGTCTGGATCTCCTCCTACCGCGCCAATTGCCTGACGCTCGAGCGCTACAACCACGGCCGCGTGCTGTTCGCCGGCGATGCTGCCCACCTGGTGCCGATCTTCGGCGTGCGCGGCATGAATTCCGGGATCGACGACGCCCACAACCTGGCCTGGAAGCTGGCCCAGGTGATCCGCGGCAGCGCCGCCCCGGCGCTTCTGGACAGCTACTCGGACGAGCGCGTGTTCGCGGCCCGCGAGAACCTCCGCTTTGCCTCCAAGAGCACGGACTTCATGGCGCCGCCGACGCCGGCATTCAAGCTCATGCGCGAGGCGGCGCTCGGGCTTGCCGTCGGCGACGCGTTCTTCGCCACGCTGGTCGATCCGCGGCAGTCGAGCGCGGTCGCCTATCCGCCGTCGGCGCTGGTCGTTGCCGACGCCGACGCCTTCGACGGCGGCCCGGCGCCGGGCGCCACGCTGGCGGAATGTCCGATCGAGCGAGACGGCCTGCCGGCGCACCTGACGGACCTGCTCGGGCCGCGCTTCGCGCTGTTCTGCCTCTGCGCCGCCCGGCCCGAGATCGACCTGGGCGACCTGCCGGTCGCCGTCGCGGTCCACTGGATCGCGCCGCGCCGCGAGCCGCGCGCCGCCGCGTGGGACCGGACCGGCGCGCTGTTCACGCTCTATGACGCCAGGCCGGAGGCGTTCTACCTGATCCGGCCCGACGGTCACGTGATGGCGCGCTGGCGCCGGCCGGACGCACACGCGATCCGCGCGGTGATCGCGCGGGCGCTGGGGAGAACCTGATGCTGACACCCGACCAGCTCGATGAAGCCTATACCGCCGCCTGCCGGGCGATGGGCGGCGCCGACGCCCAGGGACAGGCCCTGTTCCTGGCGCGCCTGGCCCTGCTGCTCATGAAGGAGGTGGGCGACGCGAAGCGGATCGCCGTCGCGATCGAGGCCGCGCGTGCCGGCGCGACCGCATCGTAGAATCGTCACGCGCTGACCAAGACAGGAAGATCGGCATGAGCGACAGCCCCGACCCGTTCGAGTTCGTCAAGGCGTTGTGGGGCCAGATGGGCGTGCCCGGCTTCGGCGGCGCCAGCGGCCCGTCGCTGCCGACGTTCGCGCCGGAGGACCTCGAGAAGCGGCTGGCCGAGCTGCGCCAGATCCGCCAGTGGCTCGAGATCAACCTCAACATGCTGAACCTGCAGGTCAACGGGCTGGAGATGCAGCTGGCGGCGCTCAAGGGTCTGCAGTCGGCTGCGCGTCCGGCAGCGGCCGCGCCGTCCGCCGGCGGGTTTCCGTTCGGCGCCACGCCGGCGCCGGCGCCAGCGGCCGCGGCGGCGGCGTCCGGCGGCGCGACCGGCGCCGGCTGGGCCGATGCGACGTCGTGGATGCAGTCGCTGCAGGCGGAGTTCATCAGGAACATGCAGTCGCTGTCCAGACCCGGCGACGCCGATGCCGGCGGCGCGCCGCGGGCGGCGAAGAAACCATCGCCGCCGCGCCCGACGGCGCGCAAGCCGCGCCGGGCGCCATGACGGACTGGCAGGCAGGCCATGCCGCCCATGCGGACTGGCGCACCGCCACCCTGCAGGCCTTGGCCGGCATCGAGCGCGGCGGCAGCCTCGGCTTCGTTTACGTCACCGAGGCGATGGTGCCCTACGCAACCGAGATCCTGGCACTGGCGCGCGAGCACACCGGGATCGCCGACTGGGTGGGCACGGTGGGCATCGGCATCTGCGCCACCGGCACGGAGTACTTCGACACGCCCGCCGTCGCGCTGCTCACGGGGCGCCTGCCGCCGGGCGCGCATGCGGTGTTCTCGGGGACGGCGCGGCCGCCGCGGCGCGGCGTCCGCACCCCCTCCGGTGCCGAGGCCGCGCACTGCGCGATCGTCCACGCCGACCCGCATACGCCGGACATCGACGAACTCATCGAGGACATGTCCGGCAAGGTGGCCAGCGGCTATCTCGCGGGCGGCCTGTCGTCGTCGCGCGGGCCGACCGTGCAGTTCGCCAATCAGGTGGTCTCCGGCGGCATTTCGGGCGTCATGTTGTCCGCCGAGGTGCGGCTGGCGACGCGGCTGACCCAGGGCTGTGCGCCGGTGGGAACGCGCCATCGCGTCACCCAGGCGGAGAAGAACATCATCGTCACGCTCGACGGCCGGCCCGCGCTCGACGTGATGCTCGAGGCGCTCGGCTGCGACCTGAAGGGATTGCGCCAGGCGGCGCGCAACACGTTCGTGGGCATCGTGGTCGCCGGCGCCGAAGCCGCCGGCGGCGGCGACGACTATCTGGTGCGCAACCTCGTCGGCATCGACCCGCAGAGCCGGCTGATCGCCATCGGCGACACCGTCGATCCCGGCACGACGGTCCTGTTCTGCAGGCGCGACCAGGCGTCGGCGCGCGGCGACCTGCTGCGCATGATCTACGACCTGAAGGACGACCTCGACGCGCCGCCCCGGGCCGCGCTCTATCACGCCTGCGTCGGACGCGGCGAGTCGATGTTCGGCGCTGCCGGCGCCGAACTCGGGCTCATCCGCGAGCACCTCGGGGCGGTGCCGCTGGCGGGCTTCTTCGCCAACGGCGAGATCGCCCGCAACCGGCTCTACGGCTACACGGGCGTGCTCACCGTCTTTGCCTGAACGGCGGTCTGCCGCCGCCGCCGCGCGGCCGACGGCTTAGACGGCTTAGAATCCCGGGCCAATCCATCAAGGGCAAACATGAACGAGCCGTCCGTCGCGGTGGTGACCGGCGCCAATCGCGGTCTGGGATTCGAAGTCTGCCGGCAGTTGAAGGCCGCCGGCATCGATGTGGTGCTGACCGCGCGCGACGACGCCAAGGGCCGCGCCGCGGCCCTGGAACTCGGCGTGCGCTTCCATCGGCTCGACGTGACCCGCCAGGACAGTGTCGACGCGCTGGCGGACTGGCTGGCGCTGGAGTTCGGCCACCTCGACATCCTGGTCAACAACGCCGGCATCATGCCGGACGGCGGCCTGATGCTGCGGCGCATGAAGATGACCATGATCAACGAGGTCCTGGCCACCAACACGACCGCGCCGATCCGGGTCACACAGACCCTGATGCCGTTGCTGCTCAGGAGCCGGCTGCCGCGGGTGGTGAACATCTCGAGCGCGCTCGGACAGATGGCGCGCATGGGCGCGGGCACGCCGGCCTATCGCATCTCGAAGGCGGCGCTCAATGCCGCCACCGCGGTGTTCGCCGCCGAGATGGCCGGCACGCCGGTGAAGATCAATGCGTGTTGCCCCGGATGGGTGGCCAGCGACATGGGTGGCGCGGAGGCGCCGAAGACATTGCGCCAGGGTGCCGAGACCGCGGTGTGGCTCGCCACGCTGCCCGCCAACGGGCCGACCGGCGGATTCTTCCGCGACCGCGCACGCATCGACTGGTAGGACCCGGATGGCGGCGCGCCGGCACGGAAGGCGCCGGACCGGGCCACCGCGACACCGATCCGATGATTCGACGCGCCGACCTGGCCTCCCTCGCCGCGCTCGGGGCGATCTGGGGATCGTCGTACCTCTTCATCCGCATCATCGTTCCGGTGCTCGGGCCCTGGGGCATGGTCGCGCCGCGCATGCTCGGGGCGGGCCTGATGCTGCTCCTGGTCGCGCGCCTGACCGGGGTGCCGTTCGGCGAGTCGGCGCCTTGGCGACGTTATGTCGTGCTTGCGTTCCTGACCTCGTTCGCCGCGCAATACCTGATCGCGAGCGCGGCCTACACCCTCAACTCGCCGACGCTGGCAATCATCAATTCGACCATGGCGATGTTCGTTGCGCTGTTCTCCGCGTGGCTGCTGCACGAGCGGCTGCCGGCGAAGGGCATCGCCGGCCTGGTGCTGGGCGTGGCGGGCGTCGCCCTGGTGGTCGGCTTCACGCCGATGGCAATGACGCCGGCGGTCGCGGCAGCGTACACCTGCGCAGTCGTCGCCGCCGCCTGCGGTGCGTTCGGCACGGTGTATGCGGCCCGCCATCTGCGACAGCGCAGTTCGCTCGAGCTCGCGGCGGCGCAGAGCCTTCTGGCCGGGGCGATGGCGCTGCCGCTCGGCGTCGCGCCGATCGCCGCCGCGTGGCCGATCCCGGGCACGGTCGTCGCCGCCCTCGTCGCGCTGTCGGTGGTCTGCACCGCGCTTGCCAATCTCATCTACTACCGGCTGATGAAGCGCACCAGCCCGACGGTGTCGATGTCGGTCACCTACCTGATTCCGTGCTTTTCCCTGCTGTGGGGATGGCTGTTCCTGGACGAGACGGTGACACTGCCGCAGCTCGCCGGCTTCGCGGTGGTGCTCGCGGCGGTGGGTCTGGTGGCGGCGCGCGCGCGATGAGTGCATCCGCAGCCGCGACGGCTGCGTAAGAAAATGGCACGACAGCCGACCAACCCGCATGCCGCATAATCGGCTGCAGCATTCCGCCTCGCCCGCTCCGCCACATCCGCCACCGAAGGGATCGTCCATGCATGCCACGCTCGAGCGCCTCGAGACCACATCGTTCCCGGCCATCGCGCGGCACGGCATCGACACGCTGCAGGTCAACCTCGGCTACAAGTGCAACCAGTCGTGCCAGCACTGCCACGTCAACGCCGGTCCCAATCGCACCGAGATGATGGGACCTGCCACCGTCGACCTGGTGCTTGCGTATCTGCGCGCGCGCCGGGTGGGCGCGCTGGACCTGACCGGCGGCGCGCCGGAGATGAATCCGCACTTCCGGCATCTGGTGCGCGAGGCGCGCGCGCTCGGGGTTCGCGTGACGGACCGCTGCAACCTCACCATCCTGTCCGAGCCGGGCTTCGGCGACCTTGCCGACTTCCTCGCCGCGCAGCAGGTCGAGGTGGTGGCGTCGCTGCCGTGCTACACGGAGGAACTGGTGGATCGCCAGCGCGGTCGCGGCGTCTATGAGCGCTCGGTCGCGGGCATCCGGCGCCTCAATGCGCTGGGGTACGGCCGACCGGACAGCGGCCTGACGCTCAGCCTCGTCTACAACCCGCAGGGGCCGAGCCTGCCGCCGGCCCAGGCGGCGCTGGAGGCCGACTACAAGCGCATCCTCGGGGAGCGCTTCGGCATCGTCTTCAACCGGCTCTACACACTGGCCAACATGCCGATCCAGCGCTTCGGCTCGATGCTGATCTCGAAGGGGAAGTTCAACGAGTACATGGCGTTGCTGCGCGCCGCCCATCGCGCGCAGAACCTCGACGACGTCATGTGCCGCTCGCTGATGTCGGTGGACCATCAGGGCTTCCTCTACGACTGCGACTTCAATCAGATGCTGGGCCTGCCGCTCAGGGTGGACGGGCGCGCGCGCACCCACTTGAGCGAGGTGGTCGGGCGCGGCCTCGACGGCAACCCCATCGTGGTGCGCGAGCACTGCTACGGCTGCACCGCGGGCCAGGGCAGTTCGTGCGGCGGCGCGCTGGCCTGACGGGGCAGGATCATGGATATCAAGGCGCTCGCCTTCGACACCGGCGGCACCATCCTCGACTGGCATGCGGGAATTTGCACGGCCCTCGCCGCGGCCGGCGGCGCGCGCGGTCTTGCGGCCGACTGGCATGCGGTCACGAACGACTACCGGCGGCGCTCGCTGCAGGCGATCGTCGGGCAGGTGCATCCCGCGTTCAATTTCGACGATGTGCACCGGCGCGTGCTCGACGAGGTGATTGCGCACTTCGGCCTGGACGCGCTGACCGAGGCCGATCGCGACGCCATCTGGCGCACCTGGCATGCGCTCGACGCCTGGCCCGGGTTCGCGGACGCGCTGGCGCGGCTGAGGTCGAGGTTCATCGTGGCATCGTTCACGCTGCTGACGCCCCGCCTGGTGGTCGACGTGTCGCGGCGCAACGGCCTCGCATGGGATGCCGTCATTTCCTGCGAAATGATCGGCCATTACAAGACGCGGCCGGAGGCCTACCTGACCGCGGCACGGTGGCTGCAGCTGCCGCCGGCGCAGATTCTCATGGTCGCCTGCCACAATTTCGATCTCGACGCGGCGCGCGCGTGCGGCTACAAGACCGCGTTCGTGCGGCGGCCGGCGGAGTGGGGCCCGGGCGGCCCGCCCGACCCCGTGCCGAATCCCGCGAACGAGGTCATCGTCGACGACTTCGACGCGCTTGCGCGCGCGCTGGGGGCCTGAGGTGCGGCCGGCGTCGGCAGCTGCGCCGCCGCGCGCATTGCGGCGGCCCGGGCCGGAGCGGGGCGCATGACGATCGCCGCCACGCCCGACGAGACGACCGACGAGACGACCGACGTCGCGGCCGCGGCACGTCCGGGCCGCGCCTGCCCGCTGTCCTACCACTACGGCGCCGCCGCACTGTCCCGGCCGCATGATTTCGATGCCGACGCGATCTATGTCGTCGGCGGCCTGTACGGCAACCCGTTCGCGCTGGCTGCCGCGTGCGAGCTTGCCGCGCGCGAACCGCGGTCCCGCCTGGTGTTCAACGGCGACTTCAACTGGTTCAACGTCGACGATGACCTGTTCCGCGACATCAACGCGGCGGTGCTCGCGCATCATGCGCTGCGCGGCAACGTCGAGACCGAGCTGGCGATGCCCGACGGTGCGGCCGGCTGCGGCTGCGGGTATCCCGACCATGTCGCCGAGGACGACGTCGCGCGCTCCAACGCGATCATGGCGCGCCTGGCGGACACCGCGGCGCACCACCCGATGATCGGCGCGCGCCTCGCGGCCCTGCCGATGCATCTGGTCGCGAGAATCGGCACGACCCGGATCGGCATCGTCCACGGCGACGCCGACGGCCTGGCCGGCTGGGGATTCGACGGCCGCGCCCTCGCCCGGGGCGACGCGGCGGCGAAGTTCCGTGCGGCGAACGTGCGCGTGTTTGCCTCGACCCACACCTGCACGGCGGCGGCGCAGGTGTTCGATACGCCGATCGGGTCCGCGGCCGTGTTCAACAACGGCGCGGCGGGCATGCCGAACTTCGCCGGCGCGACCTGCGGCCTGGTCACGCGCATCGCCGTCGAGCCGGCGCCCGCCGGCCTGCAAGTCTTCTACGGCGCCCGGGTGGCGGACCTGCATGTCGACGCCGTCGCGCTCGCCTACGATCACGCGGGCTGGCTCCGGCTGTTCGATCGCCTGTGGCCGGCCGGATCACCGGCCGCGCTGTCGTATCGCTCCCGCATCGCCGCGGGCCCGGCGCACACGCCGGGCGTCGCCGCCCGCGCCGGGATCCGCATCGGGGCGCCGGTCGCGACCGCGGCGGCGGAGGCGGCGTCATGAAGGCCGGTCGGCTGCTGGTGGTCGTCCTGGCGGTGATGCTGGTGGCGGCGTTCTTCGTCGCGGGCGGTCCGCGCTACCTGAGCTTCGAGGCGATCAAGGCGCAGCAGGCGACGGTCGCGGGGATCTACGCGTCGCACCGGTTCGCGACCATCGCGGTGTTCTTCGCGCTCTACGTGGGGGTCACCGCCCTGTCCCTGCCGGGCGCGGCGCTGATGACGCTGCTTGCCGGCGCGATATTCGGCCTGACCGCCGGTACCGTCATCGTTTCGTTCGCCTCGTCGATCGGGGCGACGCTGGCCTTCCTGGCAAGCCGCTTCTTGCTGCGCGACTGGGTGCAGGCGCGGTTCGGCGCGCGCCTGGCGGGCATCAATGCCGGCATCGCGCGCGAGGGCGGCTTCTACCTGTTCACCCTGCGCCTGATTCCGGCGATCCCGTTCTTCGCGATCAACCTGCTGATGGGGCTCACGCCGATCCGGACCCTCACCTTCTACCTCGTGAGCCAGGCCGGCATGCTCGCCGGCACGGTCGTGTACGTCAACGCGGGCACGGAACTGGCGCGCATCGACTCGCTGCGCGGCATCCTGTCGCCGGGGCTCCTCGGCGCGTTCGTCCTGCTGGGCGTGTTTCCTCTGATGGCAAAGAAGGCGGTCGACATGGTCAAGGCGCGCAGGGTATATGCGAAGTGGCGGCACGCGAAGCCGCGCAGCTTCGACAACAATCTGGTGGTCATCGGCGCCGGATCCGGCGGCCTGGTGAGCGCCTACATCGCCGCCGCGGTCAAGGCGCGGGTCACGCTGGTCGAAAAGCACAAGATGGGCGGCGACTGCCTGAACTTCGGCTGCGTGCCGTCGAAGGCATTGATCCGTTCCGCCAAGTTCCTCGCGCATGCGAGGCGCGCCGGCGAGTTCGGCATGCAGGGGGCAGACGTGCGGTTCGACTTCGCGGACGTGATGGAGCGCGTGCGCGCCGTGGTCGCCAGGGTGGAGCCGCACGACTCGGTGGCGCGCTACACCGGCCTGGGTGTCGACGTGATCGCGGGCGAGGCGAAGATCACGTCGCCGTGGACGGTCGAGGTCAGGGCTGCCGATGGCGCGACGCGGACGCTCACCACGCGAAGCATCGTCATCGCCGCCGGCGCGCGCCCGCTGGTGCCGCCGATCCCCGGGCTTGCCGACATGGCGCCGCTGACCTCGGACACGGTATGGGACCTGCGCGTGCTGCCCCGGCGCCTGCTGGTGCTCGGGGGCGGGCCGATCGGCTGCGAGCTCGCGCAATGCTTCGCGCGACTCGGGGCCCAGGTCACCCAGGTGGAGATGGCGCCGCGCATCATGGGGCGCGAGGATCCCGAGGTCTCGCAGATGGTGATGGAGCGCTTTCGCGCCGAAGGCGTGAACGTCCTGGTCGGCCATCGGGCGAAGGAATTCCGTGTCGAGAACGGCGAGCGCGTCCTGATCGCCGAGCACGACGGTCGCGACGTGACGATCGCCTTCGACACGGTGCTGTGCGCGCTGGGGCGCACGCCCAACGTCACCGGCTACGGCCTCGAGGAACTGGGCATCCCGGTCACGAAGATGCGCACGGTCGAGACCAACGAGTACCTGGAAACGATCTATCCGAACATCTACGCGTGCGGGGACGTCGCCGGCCCGTTCCAGTTCACCCACACCGCCGCGCACCAGGCCTGGTACGCGGCGGTCAACGCGCTGTTCGGGACGTTCCGGCGCTTCAAGGCGGACTATGCGGTGATTCCCTGGGCCACCTTTACCGAGCCGGAGGTCGCGCGGGTAGGCCTGAACGAATCGGAGGCGCGCGACAAGGGAATCCCCTGCGCGGTGCACGTCTACGGCATCGACGACCTCGATCGCGCGATCGCCGACGGCGAGGCGCACGGGATGGTCAAGGTGCTGACCGCGCCGGGCACCGACCGCATCCTCGGCGTCACCATCGTCGGCGAGCACGCGGGCGACCTGATCGCCGAGTACGTGATGGCGATGAAGCACGGCCTCGGGCTGAACAAGATCCTCGGCACCATCCATGTCTACCCGACGCTGGCCGAGGCCAACAAGTATGCGGCGGGCGTCTGGAAGCGCAGCACGGTCACTCGCGGCCAGCAGGCCTTCCTCGACGCGTTCCAGGCGTGGCGGCGCGGCCGCGGCAGCGCCGGTGCGGTGCTCGGGCGCCTGCTCGGCATGGGTCGGGACAAGCGTCCGGCCTACGCGTCCGAACACCATTAGATCCCGGGGAGAAGACCATGCGGTACGTCGCCTTGATCGCCTTCCTTGCCGGCCTCGCGGCGGCGCCGGCGTTGGCGCAGTTCGACCATGGCCACCGCGCGTGGGACGCGCTGTTGAAGAAGCATGTCGTCGTCGAGCAGGGCGGCCGTGCCAGCAAGGTGCGCTACGCCGGCTTCAAGGCCGACGACGCGGCGCTCAGGGCCTACACCGAGGCGCTCGCCAAGGTGCCCGAGGCGGAGTTCCGCGGCTGGACCAAGCCGCAGCAGATGGCGTTTCTGATCAATGCCTACAACGCGTTCACGGTGGTCAAGGTGCTGCAGCGCTATCCGGACCTGAAGTCGATCCGCGATTTCGGGCGCGTGGTGGGGAATCCCTGGAAGGACAGGTTCTTCACGCTGCTGGGACGGCAGAGCACCCTGGACGAGGTCGAGCACGAGACCCTGAGGAAGCCGGGCGTGTATGACGAGCCGCGGGTCCACTATGCGGTCAACTGTGCGTCGATCGGCTGCCCGATGCTGCGCGAGGAGGCGTTCGTGGCCGAGCGCCTCGACGCGCAGCTCGAGGAGCAGGCGCGGCGCTTCCTGTCCGATCGCTCGCGCAACCGCTTCAGCGGCGGCGCACTCGAGGTGTCCCGCATATTCGACTGGTTCAAGGTGGACTGGCAGAGCGGCTACCGGGGCATCGGGCCGGGCGCGGCGCCGATCACGACCCGGGAGCAGTATTTCGCGCGCTACGCGACGCTGCTTTCGGACAAGCCGGAAGAGCAGAAGCTGATTGCGGAAGGCAGGGCGGAGATCCGCTTTCTGGAATACGATTGGGCCTTGAACGCCCACCGCTGATTCCCGTTCTGAGCCCGTCCCGCCTTCGCCTGTCGATCATCGTCCCGGCGCTCAACGAAGCCGCCGGCATCGCCGCCTGCCTCGCCGCCCTCACCGGCGTGCGGCGCGCCGGTTGCGAGGTCGTCGTCGTCGATGGCGGCAGCAGCGACGGCACGGCCGCGGCTGCGTTGCCCTGGTGCGATCGCGTCGTCACCTCCGAACGCGGCCGCGGGGTGCAGCTCAATGCCGGGGCGGCCGCCGCGCGCACCGATCGCCTGCTGTTCCTGCACGCGGACACCCGTCTGCCGGAAGGCGCGCTCGACGCGATCGAGGACGCGCTGGGCCGGGCGCCCTACGCGTGGGGCCGTTTCGACGTCGCGCTCGACAGTCCGCGCCGGCTGCTGCGGGTGGTCGCGTGCATGATGAACCTGCGCTCGCGCCTGACCGGCATCGCCACCGGCGACCAGGCGATGTTCATGACCCGCGCGGCATTCGATGCCGCCGGCGGCTTTCCGCCGATCCCGCTGATGGAGGACGTGGCGATGAGCACGCGCCTGAAGCGCCTCGCGGCGCCGCACTGTCTGCGCATGCGGGTGAGCACGTCGGCACGGCGCTGGGAAGCCGACGGCGCGTGGCGCACCATCGTTCTCATGTGGCGCCTGCGCCTGGCCTACTTTCTCGGCGCCGATCCGGCGGATCTGGCGCGGCGCTATCGGCGGTAGGCGATGCCGCACCACTAGAATCCGGATCCGTGAAACGACTCCTGCTGATCGGCGGCGGCATTGCGCACGCGGAGCTTCTGGCCGGGCTCGCCGCCGCCTCGACGCGCAATGCCGATGTCACGCTCGTGCATCCGCGTCGGTTGATGATCCTGCCGTCGCTGGCGGCCGAGCTGGTGGCCGGACAGGTGTCGCACGCCGAGGCCTGCTACGACCTGGGCGCGCTGGCCAAGCGCATCCGCGCCCGCTTCGTCGAGGACGCCGTGGTCGGGCTCGATGCGCATGCCCGGGTGGCCACGACCGAATCGGGCCAGCGTCTCGAGTTCGACGTGGCCAGCATCGACGCCCCGACCACCACGGCATCGCCGGAGGTGCCCGGCGTGCGGGAGAACGCGCTCCTGGCGCGGCCGACGGAGCTCTTCGTCGAGGGCTTCGATCGCGTTGTCGAGCTGGTGCGCGACGGGTTGCTCAGGCGCATCGCCTTCGTCGGCGGCGGGGCCTGGGCGGCGGAGATGTGGCTGGCCGCGCACCGGCGGCTGGTGCGGGAGGTGCCGCAGGCGACCCTCGCGGGCTGCGGCTTTCATCTGGTGACGACGGGAGCGCGCCTGGTCGAGGAATTGCCCGAAGCCGCATCGGAGGTCTTCGAGGCGGCCTGCATGGTCCGCGGCATCAGCCTGCTGCGCGGCGCGGCGCCGATCGAAGTCACGCGCGAGACGCTGCACCTCGCCAATGGCGCGCGACTGGCCACCGATGTGACGCTGTGGGCGCAGGGCAACACGCCGCCGCGCTGGCTCCGGGCCGCCGGGCTGGCCCTCGACGCGGCGGGATTCCTTGCCGTCGACGCGCAGTTGCGCAGTACCTCGCATGCCCATGTGTTCGCGGCCGGCGACAGCGCCCGCGTCCTCGGGATGCCGGCGGCCGAAGATCCGGTCCTGCGCGAGCGCCAGGCGCTCCTGCTGACCGCCAACGTGCAGGCGGCCCTGGCCGCGCAGCCGCTCGCGAACTGGACCGAGGCGCCGCCTGCGCCGCGCTGGTTCGTCGTGGGCGAACGCGAGGCGGTGATGCTGCGCGACGGCGCCCTGGTGCAGTCGGTGCGCTGGTGGCGCTGGCGACGCAAGATGGCCGCCGAGGCGGCACGCCGCAAGCGTCTGCAGCCGGCCTGAATCGGGAAGGCGGCGTCTAGGCGACGCCCTCGACCACCCGGAGGTCCCGCACGGCGCCATTGCCGAGCGCGCGCAGAGCCTCCTGATAGGCCGGGGCGTCGTGCGCCGCCCGGGCGGCGGCGACGCTGTCGAACTCGATCAGCACGGTGCGCTGCAGGAGTCCGGCCTCCCATGCCGCCACCGCCGGGCCGCGGGCGAGGAAGCGGCCGCCAGCGGCCTGGATCGCCGGGCCGGCCAGTCGCGAATAGGCGGCGAGCGCTTCGGGATTGTCGATGGAGCGGTAGGTGGCTACCCAGTAGGCTTTCGGCATGGCATCTCCTTCGGGTCGGGGAACGGTGTCACCAGATCCCGGGCACGAAGCGGCGCGTGCGCGCCGCGTACTCGGCGTATCCGGGGAAGCGGTCGCGCAGATGAGCCTCCTCGCGCCGGGCCTTGGCGGCCAGCACGGCGGCGAGCGCGCACAGCGCCGCCCAGGCGGAAATCGACGACGCGGCCGCGACCAGGCCGGCCATGAGGAGCAGGAGCGCGGCATACATCGGATGGCGTATGCGCCGGTAGGGGCCGCCGGTCACCAGGCGCGCAGCCGCCCTGGGGGTGGGCCGGATGTTGAAGTTGCCGGGGCGATTGTGAGCCAGGGTCCAGACACCCAGCGCGATACCGGCGGCGCACAGCGCGAGCGGCAGCGGTGCCGGCCGCGGCAAGCCACCCAGCCAGACAATGACGCCGATCAGGATGAACTGCGCGGCCACCAGGCCCGTTTCCGCCATGCCGGGCCTACGTCCGGCGCGCGGCCGAGACCGCCATGCGCGTGATCTTCCTGCGGATCGCGGGATCCTCGATTTCATCGGCGACCAGAAGGAACAGCTCGGCCTCGTCGCGCGCGCGGGAAGCGGCCCGGCGCACCACGACCCGCGCCATCGCGCCCATCTCGTCGGCGAGCGCGGTTTCGAGGCGGGCAAGCAGGTCCGGATCGAACCGCGCCAGGGCGGATGCCGGCTGCGGGGGCAGGCTGCCGCTGACCGGCTGTGACGACGGCTGGCTGGCCGGGCGCGATACCGGCGCCGATACGACCGGCTGCGAGACCGGCTGCGGGGTTGGCGTTGGCCGCGATACCGGCCGCGACGACGACCCCGATGCCCTTCCGGCGTCGACGAATTGCCGGACGAATGCGGCGCGCGCGGCCGCATCATCGATCTCCGCGCCCGCGGTTTCGGCCAGTTGCGCGAGGCCGATCGATTTCCTCGCCGCCGCCCGCACCACGGCCCGGGCGATCGGGCCGATATGCTGCGCCAGAGCATTGCTCACGGCATCGAGGGTCGCCTGATCGAATACCAGCGTGCTCAGCGGCGGCGACTGAACGGGCTGGCCCGTCGCGGCAGGCGCATCCGCGAGCACGGTGGGCGCCTCCGAGCCGGCCGGGCCGGACACCCGCAGGAGGGCCTCCTTCAAGCGTGCCGCGGACTGCGGGCGCTGTTCCTCCGCGGGCGCGAGCGCCCAGTCGACCGCCCGCAGCAGCGCCTCGCTGTAGCGGCGCCGGTCGCCGGCCTCCAGCGCCGGCACCAGCGGGTCGCTGCGGGCGCGGGCAGCCGCCTCCAGCGGCTTCTGGCCGGTGACCAGCCAGTACAGCACCGCGCCCACCGAATACAGGTCGCTCCACGGTCCCTGATTGCCCTGGGCGTGATACTGCTCGAGCGGCGCGTAGCCCGGCGTGACGATGGCCGTGAGATCGGGGCTGCCGCGCGTGGCGCGCGCCGAGCCGAAGTCGATCAGCACCGGCCTGCCGTCGTCGCGGATGAAGATGTTGGCCGGCTTGATGTCGCGATGCAGATAGCCGCCGCGATGGACCACCTCGAGGCCGTCGAGCAGCGGCAGCGCCAGCTTCAGGATCGCCTCCTGGGACGGCGGGCGGCGTGCCGCCACCCAGTCGTTGAGCGGCATGCCGGCCACGAATTCCATGACCATGTAGGCGGTCTGATTGGCCTCGAAGAAGCGCATCACGCGCACGATGTTGTCGTGCTTGAACGAGGCGAGGGTGCGCGACTCCTCGAGGAATCGCTCGCGGCCCCAGCGGAACGTGTCGCGCGCCTGGTCGGACTTCACCGACACCGAGTGGTCGGCGTTGCGCAGCGCGAGGTCGCCGGGCATGTATTCCTTGATCGCCACCCTGAGGTCCAGGTTGGCATCGCGGGCCAGGTAGGTCACGCCGAATCCCCCGACCCCGAGCGTCGATTCGATGCGGTACTCGTTGAGCGCGAATCCGCTGGGCAGGGCGACGGAGGAAAGCACGGCAACCTCTTCCGATCAGCCGTCGATCAGGCGGATCGCCTTCTCCAGCGAGCGCCGCATCCGGTTGAACGAGCGCGCCAGCAGCGCCACTTCATCCTTGCCCGCCTCCGGGAGCTCGGGCAGGTCGAGCTTGCCCACGCTGATGCTGTCGGCGGTCGCCGCCATGGCGCGGATCGGGCGGACGATCATCAGGGAGAGCATCGCGTTCAGGATCACGAACAGGATCAGGAAGACGCCGGACAGCGATGCCATGAAGGTGTAGAAGGCGCGCGTCGCATTGGCCACCGGCAGGGTCATCGGCACCGAGACGATCTGCGCGCCGATGATCTCGTTGAGCTTCCATCCGAAGCCGTTCGACGGGCCGTAGGCCTTGACCATGGCCGCCGGTGCCGCGTCCGGGGTGCTGTGGCAGGCCAGGCAGGCCGCGTCCTTGATCTGCAAGGGGCGCGCCAGGTACAGCGACAGCCCGGAGGGCGTCATGCGCTCGCCGCTGATCTCGCGCAGCGCCTCGTTGTTGCGAAACGCGTTGACCACGTCGGCTTCCCACTCGACCGCGCGATCGGCCGGGTTGGTCGGATTCAGCGTGGCTTCCTTGTAGAAATAGTCCGGGTACTTCCGGTGCAGGAGCGCCATGATCTGGGTGGCGCCGTAGGCGGGGACGCCCTGCGGCAGGAACTCGCTGTCGCTGATCCGCAACACCGGCCGCACGCGGTCGACGGTGTAGGTCCGCATGGCCAGGGCAGCTTCCATCATCACCCCGGCATTGCGCAGCACTTCGGCGCGCGCGTTCGCGTGCAGCAGGTTGTAGGAAACCAGGCCGGAAACGCCGATGCCCAGGACGAAGACGAACGCCAGCACGAGGTTGAACTTCAACCGCAGTCCCATCACATCCCCCCGCCCCCCGGCCGGCCACGTCGTGCGCGTAGATTACACCGGGCCGGACCGATCCCGGCCCGAGCCCGGTCCGATGCGGCTGCGCCGGCCCGGCGGCCGGTCATTCGTAATCGATGACGAGCGGCGCGTGGTCGGAGAACCGCTGCGCCTTGTAGACCGCAGCCTGGCGCGCGCGCGCCGCGATGCCCGGGGTGGCGATCTGGTAGTCGAGGCGCCAGCCGACGTTCTTCTCGTAGGCGGCGCCGCGATTGCTCCACCAGGTGTACGACTCGCCGGTGGCCTCCGGGTGCAGCGCACGGTAGACGTCGACGAAGCCGACTTCGTCGAACACCCGCGTCAGCCAGGCGCGCTCCTCGGGCAGGAAACCGGAGTTCTTCTGGTTGCTCTTCCAGTTCCTGAGGTCGATCTCGCGATGGGCGATGTTGAGGTCGCCGCAGATGACGAACTCGCGCCCCTCGCGGCGCAGGCGCTTCAGGTGCGGCAGGAACTGGTCGAGAAAGCGGAACTTGGCCGCCTGGCGCTCTTCACCCGACGAGCCGGACGGCTGATACAGGGAGACCACCGAGTGCCCGGGGAAGTCGGCGCGTACGTATCGCCCCTCCGCGTCGAACTCGCGCGAGCCGAAGCCGGTCGCGACGCGCTCCGGCACCGCGCGCGTGTAGACCCCCACGCCGCTGTAGCCCTTCTTGAGCGCGTAGTGGAAGTGGCCGTGCATGCGGTTCTTCGCGGTACCGGGCATCAGGAACTCCGCCGTCATGTCGGCCTCCTGGGCCTTGAGTTCCTGCACGCAGATGACGTCGGCCTTCTGTTTCCGAAGCCAGTCGAAGCAGCCCTTTTTCGCCGCCGACCGGATGCCGTTCAGGTTGAGTGAGATAATCCGCACGCTCTTTTTTTTTCCCGGGGTTGTCGCCACATGTCCGGCTTGCGCCAGGAATTCATCCGCTTTTGCATCGCAGCGAAGGTGATCACCTTCGGCGAGTTCAAGACCAAGGCGGGGCGCCTGTCGCCGTATTTCTTCAACGCCGGCTCGTTCGATCACGGCGCCGCGCTCGGCAGGCTGGCGGAATTCTATGCCAGGACCATCGTGGCGTCGGGTGTGCCGTTCGACATGCTTTTCGGGCCGGCCTACAAGGGCATCGCGCTGGCGGCGGCGACCGCGGTCGAACTGGCGCGTCTCGGCCGCGATGTGCCGTTCGCCTACAACCGCAAGGAGGCCAAGGACCACGGCGAGGGCGGCATGATCGTCGGCCGGCCGCTGGCCGGACGGGTGCTGGTGATCGACGATGTCATCTCGGCGGGCACCTCGGTGCGCGAGTCGGTGCGCCTGATCCGCGATGCCGGCGCCACGGCGGCCGGCGTGGTCATCGCGCTCGATCGCATGGAGCGCGGCTCCGGTGAACTCTCCGCGGTCGAGGAGGTCAACCGCATGTACGGCATCCCCGTTGTCAGCATTGCCAGCCTGGCCGACGTCCTGGGCGTTCTGGGCGAGTCGGCGGACCCGGCGTTGCTACAATTCCACGAGGCGGTCGCCGCCTATCGACGTGCCTACGGTACGTCCGGGCGGCCGTAGTCCAGAGGAGGCTGGGGTGATGGAAGCTCGCGGGGTGTTCCTGCTGCTGGCCCTGTCCGTCGGCGCGGCGGCCCTGGGCGCGCACGCCCAGACCCGCATCTACACCTGCAAGGACGCCTCCGGCAAGACCATCACCTCCGACCGGCCGCTGCCCGAGTGCGTGGGCCGCGAGGGGCGCGTGCTTTCGCCCCAGGGGACGACGGTCAAGAAGATCGACGCCCCGCTGACCCCCGAGCAGATCGCCGCGCGCGAGGCCGAGGAGCGCAAGAAGAAGGAGGAGGACGAACGTCAGCGCGAGCAGATGCGCAAGGACAAGGCGCTCCTCAACACGTATTCCGGCCTCGACGACATCGAAAGCAAGCGCCAGCGCGCCCTGGCGCAGGTCGAGCGCGAGGTGCGCGAGTCGGAGAAGCGGATTTCGCTCCTCGAGCGCCAGGCGGCCGAGAACCGTTCCGAGGCGGAGTTCTACAAGAAGCGCGCCCTGCCGCCTGAACTCAAGCGGCGCGTGGACGAGAACGAGGCGGCGCTGAAGGCCGAAAAGCTGCTCTACGGCGCCAAGAAGAACGAGGTGACGCAGGTCAACGTCCGGTTCGACGAGGACCGCAGGCGCTACGCCGAGCTGACGGGCGCGGGCCCGACGGATCGCGCGCCCGCCAGGAAGCCGTGAGCCGCGCGGATGGCGCGGCGCTCAGGCGCCCGCGGGGCGCCGTGCGCGCGCGGCCTGCCATCGATCCAGGGTCGCGCGCGCCCCGTTGACCTCCGGATCCATCGCCCGGTCGTGGCCGGGCAGCTTTGCGGTGAGTTCGATCACGTAGCCATTGGGGTCGCGAAAGTAGATCGACCGGATGAAGCCATGGTCGGAGATCCCGCGGGTTTCGATCCCGCGCGCGCGGCCGTCGGCGAGCTTGGCCTCGAGCACCGGCGGGTCGACCTCCAGCGCGATGTGCAGGTCGAAGTCGTGCTGCGCCTTGAACTCGAACGGCATGTCGGGCGCCTCGAAGAAGGCCAGGTAGGAACCGTCGTCGAGGCGATAGAAGGTATGCAGCACGGCAGTCCTGCGGCCGGTCTTGGTCTCCCCGATCTCCAGGGTGCCGGCCAGCGGCAGGCCGAGGAAATCCTCGTAGAACGCGCGGGTCTGCTCCGAATCCCGGCAGCGGTAGGCGTTGTGATGCAGCTTCTTGATCATCGCGGGAACCTCCACCGATAAGCCGGCCCGTCGCGCCGGGGGGCGGGAAACGCCGGATCAGCCGGACAGCTTGCGTCGCAGGATCGCGTTGACCTGCGCCGGGTTGGCCTTGCCGCGCGAGGCCTTCATGGCCTGGCCGACCAGCGCGTTCATGGCCTTTTCCTTTCCGGCGCGGAACTCCTCGACCGACTTCGGGTTGGCGGCCAGGACCTCGTCGACGATGGCCTCGAGCGCGCCGGTGTCGCTGATCTGGGCCAGGCCCCGGGCGGCGATGATCGCGTCGGCGCTCCCGCCCTCGTCCCACAGGATGGCGAAGACCTCCTTGGCGAGCTTGCCCGACAGGGTGCCGTCGGCGATGCGCTTGAGGAGGCCGGCGAGCATGTCCGGCGTGACGGCGGCCGCTTCGGCGTCGCGCTCGGTCTCGTTGAGCCGGCTCAGGAGCTCGCCCATCATCCAGTTGGATACCAGCTTCGGGTCGCCGCCGAAGGCGGTCAGCGCCGCTTCGAAGTAGCGCGCGAGGGAACGCGACGCGGTGAGCGTCGCGGCGTCGTAGGCGGGCAGGCCGTACTGCGCGGTGAAGCGCGCACGCATCGCGGCCGGAAGTTCGGGCAGCGAGGCGCGGATGCGCTCGACCGTCTCCGCGGAGATCTCCAGCGGCAGCAGGTCCGGATCGGGGAAGTAGCGATAGTCCATCGCGTCTTCCTTGCTGCGCATCGAGCGCGTGTGGTCGCGCTCCGGGTCGTAGAGGCGGGTTTCCTGCACCACCCGCCCGCCGTCCTCGATGAGCGCGATCTGGCGGTCGACCTCATGCAGGATCGCGCGCTCGAGGAAGCGGAACGAATTGAGGTTCTTGATCTCGCAGCGGGTGCCGTAGGCGGCCTGGCCCCGCGGCCGCACGGAGACGTTGGCGTCGCAGCGGAACGAGCCCTCCTGCATGTTGCCGTCGCAAATGCCGAGCCACACCACCAGGGCGTGCAATGCGCGCGCGTAGGCGACCGCCTCGGCGGCGGAACGCATGTCGGGCTCGGTGACGATCTCCAGCAACGGCGTGCCGGCGCGGTTGAGGTCGATTCCCGACATGCCGTGGTAGTCCTCGTGCAGGGACTTCCCGGCATCCTCCTCCAGGTGCGCGCGGGTCAGGCGCACCACCTTTTCGACGCCGTCGACGGCGATCGCGAGACTGCCGCCCTGAACCACGGGGATCTCGTACTGGCTGATCTGGTAGCCCTTGGGCAGGTCGGGGTAGAAGTAGTTCTTGCGTGCAAACACCGAGCGCGGCGCGATCGTCGCGCCGACCGCGAGGCCGAACCTGACCGCGCATTCCACGGCACCGGCGTTGAGCACCGGCAGCACGCCCGGCAAGGCAAGATCGACCGCGCAGGCCTGCGCGTTGGGCGGCGCGCCGAAGCGGGTCGAACTGCCCGAGAAGATCTTCGACGCCGTCGCGAGCTGCGCGTGGGTCTCCAGACCGATGACGACTTCCCAGTCCGCGCGCACGTTCATTCCCCGCCGCGCAGGTAGCCCGGCATCAGGTCGGGCCGCAGCACGTAGATCTGGTGCCGGACCAGCATGACCTCGGCCATCGCCGAGCCGATCTTGGCGACCTGCTCCGGTGGCATGCCGGTGCCCTCGCGCATGTCGCGCGCGGCTTCGTCGAGCAGCCGCGAGGCCTCGATCAGCTTGGCGTGAATGTCGTCGAGCTTGGCCATCAGGCGATCCCCGCCGGCATGCGGCGATGCCAGTCGGTGGCCAGCTGGTAGCGATGGGCGGCGCCCAGCAGCTTGGCCTCCTCGAAATAGTTCGCGGTCAGCTGCAGTCCGACCGGGAGATTGCGCGCGCCGAATCCGCAGGGAATGCTCATCCCGGGCAGGCCGGCGAGGCTGCCCGGGATGGTGTAGAGGTCCGACAGGTACATCGACACCGGATCGGCCGCCTTCTCGCCGAAGCCGAACGCGACGCTCGTGGTCACCGGCCCGGCGATGATGTCGCACTCGCGAAAGGCGCGCTGGAACTCGTCGGCGATGATGCGGCGAACGCGCTGCGCCTTGAGGTAGTAGGCGTCGTAGTAGCCGTGCGAGAGGACGTAGGTGCCGATCAGGATGCGGCGCTTGGGCTCGGCGCCGAAGCCTTCGGCGCGCGAGCGCTTGATCATGTCGGCGAGGTCGTCGTAGTGCGCGGCGCGGTGGCCGTAGCGGACGCCGTCGAAGCGCGACAGGTTCGACGAGCACTCCGCCGGCGCGATCACGTAGTACACCGGGATGCCGAGCTCCGCGTTGGGCAGGGAAATGTCGACGAGTCGCGCGCCCTGCTTCTCGTACTCGGCCAGCGCGGCGCGCACCGCCGCCTCGACGTCGGGCTGCAAGCCCTTGCCGAAGAACTCCCGCGGCACCCCGATCGTGAGTCCGGCCACGGGCGTGGCGAGGTCGCGGGTGTAGTCCTCGGGGGCGCGCTCGACGCTGGTCGAGTCGCGCGGATCGAAGCCGAGCATGGCGTTGAACACCAGCGCCGCGTCCTCGGCGCTCTGCGTCATCACGCCCGCCTGGTCGAGGCTGGAGGCGAATGCGATCATGCCCCAGCGCGAGGCGCGCCCGTAGGTGGGCTTGATGCCCGTGATTCCGGAGAACGCCGCCGGCTCGCGGATCGAGCCGCCGGTGTCGGTGGCGGTGGCCACCGGCGCCAGGCGGGCAGCCACGGCCGCCGCGGATCCGCCGGAACTGCCGCCGGGGACGGCGTTCCCGTCCCACGGGTTGGCGACGCGCCCGTAGGCGCTGTTCTCGTTCGACGAGCCCATCGCGAATTCGTCGCAATTGACCTTGCCGAGGGTCACCATGCCGGCGGCCGCCATGTTCTCGACGACGGCGGCGTCGAACGGGCTCATGTAGCCGTCGAGCATACGCGAGGCGGCCGTCGAGGCGAAGTCCCGGGTGACGAAGATGTCCTTGTGCGCCACCGGGACACCGGTGAGCGCGGTGGCGCGCCCGGCGGCGCGCATCGCGTCGGCGCGGCGCGCCTGTGCGAGGGTGACCTCGGGACGCACGTCGAGGAACGCGTTCATGCCCTTGAAGCGCTCGATCCGCGCAAGGTACTCGGAGGCGAGCTCGACGGCGGACACCGTGCCGGCATCGAGGGCGCGCGCGAGTTCGGCGACGCTTTTCTCGTACATCGGCCTACTCGATCACGCGCGGGACGAGGAACAGCCCGTCTTCCCGGGCCGGCGCGTTCTTCATGTTTTCCTCGCGCGCGTCGGCCTCGGTCACGCGATCCTCGCGCAGGCGCTGTGCCCCGCCAAGCGGGTGCGACATCGGTTCGATCCCTTCGGTGTCGACGCGCGCCAGCCGTTCGATCATCCCGAAGATGTCGTTGAGTTGCGCCAGCGTGGCGTGCGCCTCCTCGGCGGTGATGCTGATGCGCGCCAGGTGCGCGATGCGCGTGACGTCGTCGATGCTTAAGGACATGGGCCGCGGAGCGTGGGGCTTGAACCGCCGCGCCGCCATCCGCCGGAGCACCGGCGGCGCGCTGCGCGAGAGCGGCGGGAAGGAGGTTTGAGGGGGGATTATAAGGTAGAATTCTCGGTTATCTTTTGAGAGCCGCGCGCGCCTCACGCACCGCTGCCGACGCAGACGGACAACGCGGCCTGGTAACGGAAAGCCCTCCATGTTCGGTTTCTTGCGCAGCTATTTTTCCAACGATCTGGCGATCGACCTGGGCACCGCCAACACGCTGATCTACGTGCGCGGCAAGGGCATCGTCCTCGACGAGCCGTCGGTCGTCGCGATTCGCCAGGAAGGCGGCCCGTCCGGCAAGAAGACCATCCAGGCGGTGGGCAAGGAAGCCAAGCTGATGCTCGGCAAGACCCCGGGCAACATCACGGCGATCCGGCCGATGAAGGACGGCGTGATCGCCGACTTCACCGTCACCGAGCAGATGCTGAAGCAGTTCATCAAGAAGGTCCACGAGTCGCGCCTGCTGTCGCCGTCGCCGCGCATCATCATCTGCGTGCCGTGCGGCTCGACCCAGGTCGAGCGCCGCGCGATTCGCGAGTCGGCGCTCGGCGCCGGGGCCTCGCAGGTCTATCTGATCGAGGAGCCGATGGCGGCGGCGATCGGCGCCGAACTGCCGGTGGCCGACGCGACCGGGTCGATGGTGGTCGACATCGGCGGCGGGACCACCGAAGTCGGCGTGATCTCGCTTGGCGGCATGGTCTACGCCGGCAGCGTGCGCGTCGGGGGCGACAAGTTCGATGAAGCCATCATCAACTACATCCGGCGCAACTACGGCATGCTGATCGGCGAGACCACCGCCGAATCGATCAAGAAGCACATCGGATCCGCGTTTCCGGGATCCGAAGTCAAGGAGATGGAGGTCAAGGGCCGCAATCTGGCCGAGGGCATCCCGCGATCCTTCACGATTTCCTCCAACGAGATCCTCGAGGCGCTCACCGACCCGCTCAACTCGATCGTGTCGGCGGTGAAATCGGCGCTCGAGCAGACGCCGCCCGAGCTTGGCGCCGACATCGCCGAGAAGGGCATGGTGCTGACCGGCGGCGGCGCGCTGCTGCGCGACCTCGACCGGCTGCTCATGGAGGAAACCGGCCTGCCGGTCATCGTCGCCGAGGATCCGTTGACCTGCGTGGTGCGCGGGTCGGGGATCGCGCTTGAGCGGATGGAGAAGCTGGGCTCGATCTTCACCAACGACTGAACGTCGGCCGGCCGGCTCCGACACGCCAGCCGATCGTTCGAACCCACCCGGCTGCGCCCAGACCTGCCCCGCCGTGCCGTCGCGCCGCTCCTCCGTCCGGTAGCGCTCCGACCCTGGGCCGATGGAATACTCCCCGCCTCCCTTCTTCAAGCAGGGCCCGTCGGCGCTCGCGCGCATGGCCGCATTCGCGCTGCTTTCGCTGGCCCTGCTCGTCGCCGACGCGCAGTACCGCCTGCTGGAACGCGTGCGCTACGGGGTCGCGCTCGCGCTGTACCCGCTGCAGCTGGTGGCGCGCGCCCCGGGCGGCGCGGTTTCCGGCTTCGCCGGGTACATGGCGCGCCAGGAGAACCTGCTGCGCGAGAACGCGGCGCACGAACGCCGCGGCCTGGAGGCCGCGCGCGGGCTGATGCGCGCCGGGCAGCTCGAGGCGGAGAACGCCAACCTGCGCGCGCTGCTGGCGATGCGCGAGCGGCTGCCGGTGGTCTCCGTGGCGGCGGAACTGCTCTATGACGCCCGCGATCCGTTTACCCGCAAGGTGGTCATCGACAAGGGCGGGCTCGCCGGGGTCAAGCCGGGCCAGGTGGTCGTCGACGCGCGGGGCGTGGTCGGGCAGGTCACCCGCGCGTTCCCCGCCATGGCCGAGGTGTCGCTGTTGACCGATCGCGACCAGGCCATTCCGGTGCAAGTGGTGCGCAACGGCCTGCGGGCCGTCGCCTACGGCATCCCGACCGGACCGGACGGCGGGGCGCTCGAACTGAAGTTCCTGGCGACCAATGCCGACGTGCGCAAGGGGGATGACCTGGTGACGTCCGGCCTGGATGGCGTGTTCCTGCCCGGGTTGCCGGTGGCTTCGGTGACGCGCGTCGAGCGCGGCGCCGGCTTTGCGTTCGCGCGCATCGTCTGCGTTCCGGCAGCGGGGATCGACCGCTTCGGGCAGGTGCTCGTCCTGACGACCGAGAAGATCGTCGCGCCGCCGCCGCCGCCGGAGGCGGAGGAAAAGCTGCCAAAGGGCAAGCGCCGCAAGGTGACGGCCGAACCGGCCGCGAAGGAAAGTGCCGGCAATCGTGCCGCCGCCGGCGCAAAGGGCGCGCCGGACGGTACCGTCGCACCCGGCAGGTAACCGCCATGCCCGCACCGCGCGAACCCGAACAGTACCTGCTGCTCCCGGTCAATCCGTGGTTCATCGGGTTCACGCTGGTGCTGTCGCTGATGCTGAATCTGCTGCCGCTGCCGCGAGACGGCTGGGCGCTGGCCGTGCCCGACTGGGTGGCGCTGACGCTGGTCTTCTGGAACATCCACCAGCCGCGCCGGGTCGGCCTGACCGTGGCCTGGCTGCTGGGCCTGGTCATGGATGTCAACAACGCCAGCCTCCTCGGCGAGCATGCGCTCGCGTATTCGCTGCTGTCGTTCGGCGCCATCACCATGCATCGCCGCGTGCTGTGGTTCGGCATGGCGGGGCAGGTCGTGCACGTCCTGCCGCTGTTTCTTGCTGCGCAGGCGGTGATCGTGGCCATCCGGCTCGTCGCCGGCGGCGCGTTCCCCGGCTTGCTGTATTTCGCATCGAGCCTGGCGGCGACGCTGCTCTGGCCCCTGGTGAGCTTCGCCTACCTGGCGCCGCAGCGCCGACCGGTCGAGAAGGACGAGAACCGGCCGATCTAGCCGGTCGCGCGCCGCAACGACCAGACCCCCTAGAATCGAGCCTTCGAGGCATTCCGGCGCGCCGCATCCGTGTTCTTCCGCAGCAAATCACGCCGACTGTTCCGCACCGTCGAGCCGCCCGCGATGCCGGGCGCCGGTGCGACCGAGCTCAAGAATGCCGAGGAGGAGATCCGCGCCTTTCACCTGCGCCTCGTGGCGGCCGGCTTGCTCGTGCTCGCATGCTTCGCGCTGCTCGCCGTCCGCTTCTTCTACCTGCAGGTGGCCAACTATGACGAGTACCAGGCGGCTGCCGAGGAGAACCGCATCTCCATCCTGCCGATCCCTCCCAGCCGCGGGCTGATCACCGATCGCAACGGGGTGGTGCTTGCGCGCAATTTCTCGGCCTATACGCTCGAGATCACGCCGTCGAAGGTGGCGGACCTCGACGCCACCATCGAGGAACTGGCCAAGATCGTCGAGGTGCAGCCGCGCGACCGCCGTCGCTTCCAGAAGCTGCTCGCCGAGTCGCGCACGTTCGACTCGCTGCCGATCCGCACGCGCCTGACCGACGAGGAGGTGGCGCGCTTCGCCGCCCACCGCTGGCGCTTCAGGGGGGTCGACATCAAGGCCCGCCTGTTCCGTCAGTATCCGCTGGGCGAGGTCGCGGCCCATGTGGTGGGGTACATCGGGCGCATCAGCCAGAAGGACCAGGAGATGCTCGAGGAGCGCGAGCTCGCCGCCAACTACAAGGGCTCCGAGCATATCGGCAAGATCGGCATCGAGCAGAGCTACGAACGCGAGCTCCACGGCATCACCGGCTCCGAGCAGGTCGAGGTCGACGCCGGCGGCCGCGCCGTGCGCACCCTTTCGCGCACCCCGCCGGTGGCGGGCAACAACCTGGTCCTGACCATCGACATCGAACTGCAGCGGATCGCGGAGGAGGCGCTGGGCGACCGCAAGGGTGCGGTGGTCGCGATCGACCCGATGACCGGCGAACTGCTTGCCTTTGCGAGCCGGCCGGCGTTCGACCCCAACCTGTTCGTCGACGGCATCGACACCGCCAACTGGGATGCCCTCAACGGCTCGCCGGACAAGCCGCTGCTCAATCGGCCGCTCCGCGGCGCGTATCCTCCGGGCTCGACCTACAAGCCGTTCATGGCGCTGGCCGCGCTCAACGCCGGCAAGCGGCGCCCCGAGCAGACCATCAGCGACCCCGGCTACTTCATGTTCGGCAATCACCGCTTCCGCGATGACAAGGTCGGCGGCCATGGCGTGGTCGACATGGTGAAATCGATCGTGGTCTCCTGCGACACGTACTACTACCTGCTCGCCAACGACATGGGCGTGGACACGATCGCGCGCCAGATGGCGCCGTTCGGGTTCGGGTCGCTGACCGGCATCGATATCGAGGGGGAGACCGCCGGGGTGCTGCCGTCGACGTGGTGGAAGGCGAAGCGGTTTCGTCGTCCCGAGCAGCAGAAGTGGTACGCCGGGGAGACCATCTCGATCGGCATCGGCCAGGGCTACAACGCCTACACGCCGCTACAGCTCGCGCATGCGACCGCGATCATCGCCGCCGACGGCCTGGTGAAGACCCCGCGCCTGGTCCGCCACGTGCACGACGTGCGCACCGACGCCAGGCGCGCGGTCGAACTGCCGATCACCCGGGACGCGCTCGGCCAGCCGCGGCCGGAACGGCTGCCGTTCAAGCCGGAGCACCTTGCGGTGATCAAGCGCGGGCTCGAAGGCGTGCCGATCGCCGGCACGAGCGCGCGGGCGTTCGCGGGCGCCGGCTACGTGAGCGCCGGCAAGACCGGCACCGCGCAGGTCTTCTCGCTCAAGCAGAACGAGAAGTACGACGCCAAACGGGTGGCCGCGCACCTGCGGGACCACGCGTGGTACATGGCCTACGCGCCGGCCGACAAGCCGCGCATCGCCGTGGCCGTGCTGGTCGAGAACGGCGGCTTCGGCGCGCAGTCCGCGGCACCCATTGCGCGCATGGTCTTCGACTATCACCTGACGGGAAAGCGACCCGATAAACCCGGGCAGGCACCCTTCATCGGCAAGCCGGACGCCGCATCGGAAGACGAGGATGATTAGGCGCGCGCTGGCGAGGGTCTTCGCCAACATCGACCCGGCGCTGGGCGGCATCGTCTCCCTGCTTCTGCTGACCGGCATGCTGGTCATGTACTCGGCGACCTACGACCAGCCGGGGCGCTTCGTCGACCAGGCGCGCAACTTCGGCGTCGCGTTCCTCGTGATGTGGGTCGCGGCGCAGGTGCCGCCGCAGACCCTCCTGCGGCTTGCCGTTCCGGTGTACCTGGTCGGCGTCGGACTGCTGCTCGCGGTGTTCCTGTTCGGCGTGCGCAAGAAGGGCGCGACGCGCTGGCTCAATGTCGGCGTGACGACCATTCAGCCCTCCGAGATCATGAAGATCGCGATGCCGCTGATGATCGCGTGGTATTTCCACAAGCACGAGACCCTGGTGCGGGTGCGCGACTTCGCAGCCGCGGGCGTGCTGCTGCTGGTGCCGGTCGGCCTGATCGCCAAGCAGCCCGACCTCGGCACGGCGATCCTGGTGTTCGCGGCGGGCGTCTACGTGATGTTCTTCGCCGGACTGTCGTGGCGGCTCATCATCCCCGCGGTCCTGTTCGGCGTGGCGGCGGCGGCGGCCGTGGTGAGCTTCGAGGAGCGCATCTGCCAGCCCGAAGTTGCCTGGCCGGGCTTCAAGGACTACCAGAAGCACCGCATCTGCACGCTGCTGGATCCGGCTTCCGATCCGCTGGGCAAGGGATTTCACACGATCCAGTCGACCATTGCCGTGGGCTCGGGCGGGATCACGGGCAAGGGGTGGCTGAAGGGGACCCAGACCCACCTCGAATTCATTCCCGAGCGTCACACCGACTTCATCTTCGCTGTCTACGCCGAAGAGTTCGGCCTGCTCGGCATCCTCGTGCTGCTGTTGCTGTATTGTCTGCTGATCGGGCGCGGCCTGGTCATCGCGGCCAATGCGCCAACCTACTTTTCGCGGCTGCTCGCCGGCGCGATCACGATGATCTTCTTCACCTACGCGTTCGTGAACATGGGAATGGTGAGCGGCATCCTGCCGGTGGTGGGCGTGCCGCTGCCGCTGGTCAGTTACGGCGGCACTGCGCTGGTGACCCTGTTCCTGGGGATCGGCATGCTGATGAGCATCCAGAAGCACCGCAAGCTGGTGCAGACCTGAGGACGGATGCGATGAGAGTCGTCGCCGATGCGGTGAACCACGTGCTGGAACAGCATCCGTGGGCGCGTGCGCGCCTGGCCGAGCATGCGGGCAAGTCGATCCGCGTCGATGCGGCCCCGCTCCAGCTGCAATTCTCGATCACGGCGGCCGGGAATCTGGACCCGGCGGCGGCGCCGGCGGCGGCGGGCGTCGCGTTCCGGATCGATCCGGCATCGGCGCCGCTGCTCGTGGCCGACGCCGGGGCCGCACTCTCGCGCGTGCATGTGGAGGGCGACGCCGACCTCGCGGCCCTGGTGGCACTGCTGTTGCGGGAGGTCCGGTGGGACGCCGAGGAGGATGCGAGCCGCATCATCGGCGACATTCCGGCCCACCATGCGATGCGCGCGGGCCGTGCGCTTGCCGCCTGGGCGCGGGATGCCTCGGCGCGGCTCGCCGACATGTCGGCGGCCTACCTGGCCGACGAGGCGGCCGTGCTGGTGCGCGCGCGATCCATGGAGGAGTTCGCGCGCGGCGTCGCGGAGGCGCGCGATCAGTGCGCGCGCCTGGAGAAGCGCCTTGCGCTGCTCGAGCGGGGCGGCGCGTAGATGGCGAGCCCGGCGGACGGTCGGAAACGGCGTTGGCGCGAGCCGGCGCCCTGCGCGCGGCGCGTGCGGCCGGCGCGCGGATCGTCAGGCATGCCATGAGCGACGCGCCACAGGCCCTGCCGCTGGCGGGCGTGCGCGTGCTCGAATTCACCCACATGGTGATGGGGCCGACGTGCGGCATGATCCTCGCCGATCTCGGCGCCGACGTGATCAAGGTCGAGCCGCTCAAGGGCGATTCGACGCGCCATCTCCTCGGCTCCGGCGCCGGCTTCTTTCCGGCCTTCAATCGCAACAAGAAGAGCCTGGCGATCGACGCCAAGAGCGCGCGCGGGCGCGAGATCCTGCTCCGCCTGGCGGCGGACGCCGACGTCTTCAGCGAGAACTTCAAGGCCGGCACCATGGCCGGGCTCGGCCTCGACTACGAAGCGCTTTCCCGCCTCAATCCGCGCCTGGTGTACGTGTCGCACAAGGGATTCCTGCCCGGACCCTACGACCACCGAACCGCACTCGACGAGGTGGTGCAGATGATGGGCGGATTGGCCTACATGACCGGTCCCGAGGGCCGGCCCCTGCGCGCGGGGTCCAGCGTCAACGACATCATGGGCGGCATGTTCGGCGCCATCGGCGTGATGGCCGCGCTGGCCCAGCGCGAGAGAACCGGGCGGGGACAGCAGGTGCAGTCGGCGCTGTTCGAGAACAACGTCTTCCTGGTCGCGCAGCACATGATGCAGTTTGCGGTCACCGGCAAGCCTGCGGCGCCGATGCCGAGCCGCATCTCGGCCTGGGCGGTGTACGACGTGTTCGAGGTGAAGGACGGCGAGCAGGTCTTCCTGGCGGTGGTCTCGGATACGCAGTGGGAGATCTTTTGCCGGGCCTTCGGCTTTGCCGACCTGAAGGCCGACCCGCGTCTTGGCAGCAACAACGACCGCGTGCGCGCGCGCGCCTGGCTGATTCCCGCATTGCGTGAGCGCCTGGCACCCTACCCCGCGGCCGAACTCAGCCGGATGTTCGAGGCCCACGGACTGCCGTATGCGCCGATCACCCGGCCGCACGATCTGTTCGAGGATCCGCACCTGAACGCCACCGGCGGCCTGACCGACCTGACGCTGCCCGATGGCAGGGCCACGCGCACGCCCTTGCTCCCCCTGAGCATGGAAGGCCGGCGACTCGGGCTGCGCATGCAGCCGCCGGCGCTGGGCGAGCATACGGAGGAACTGCTGCGCGCCGCGGGTTGCACGGACGCGGAGATCGCGGCGCTGGTCGCCGACGGCATCGTCGGCATCCCGGCGTAGCGCGGTCAGCGCGGCGGCCGTGCGCCCGCGGCGCCGCGCAGCAGCGCCTCGACCTCGGGCCGCGAGGGCATGCTGCGCGCACCACGGCGCGCGACCTTCAAGGCCGCGGCGGCGGCGCTGAAGCGCACCGTCGCGCCGATACCGGCACCTTCGGCGACGCACAGGGCGAATGCGCCGTGAAAGGCGTCGCCGGCGCCGGTGGTGTCGACGGCGTGTGCCGGAAAGGCTGCGGCCTG
>JAEUOS010000010.1 GCA_016790695.1 Burkholderiales bacterium | reverse complement strand
CGACGCCTTCTCGGGCGACTCGATCCCGATGCACCTGATCACGCGCGAGGCGATGGCCGCCTACGTGCGCCACCTCAAGCCCGACGGCGCCATCGTGTTCCAGGCGACCAACCGCTTCGTCGACCTGATGCCCGTGATCCGCCGGCTCGCCGACGAGTTCGGCATGCACACCGCCTGGGTCAGCGACTGGGCCGAGGGGGCCGACTACTTCGTCTCCTCGACCGACCAGGTGATCGTCACGCGCAACAAGGCGCTGCTCGAGGCGCCCAGCATCAAGTCGGCCTCCGAGCCGGCGCCGCAGCGCGCGTCGTACAAGACCTTCACCGACGACTTCTACAATCTGCTCACCATCCTCAAGCGCTGACCCGGAATCCGGCGAGCGCCGCCTGGCGGCAGGCCTCTAGGCCTTCAGATGTCCTGCCACCTCGTCGACAAACTTGAGCGTCAGGTCGCGCATTTGCTCCGGGCTCAGGTTGCTGATCGGATGCGGCATCACGACGAAGGGATGCCCCTCCATGCCCTTGCTGCGGAACTGGAACAGCGCGGCGTTGCGAAACGCCTCCGTGACCACCACGGCCGCCGGAATGCCGCGCTTCTCGAATTCGATGGTGTCGTGCACACTGCACAACGTGCAGGACCCTCACCCGCCGACGGCAGCGATCGCGACGTCGACCTCGGAGGCCATGGAATCGATCAGGGAGTCCAGCGCCGGTTTGGAGTAGTGTTCCTTGGCGAGAAGGACCACGCGCGCGACCCCGTACCTGTCGCGCAGCGCCTGGCCCAGCGTTTCGAGGATCAGCGTGCCCTGCTCCTTGGTGTTGTCGAGCAGGCCGAGCACCTTGCCGGCGAGATCATCCGGCCGTCGCGCCATGCCCACCTTCGCCTTGCCGCCGCCAGCGGTGGGGTCGATGAATCCAAGGGTGTTCGTCATTCTGTCGCTCCTGGTTGTTGAGGGTATCGAGCGCTGCGCGCGCCTGGTTCTTTCAGACGGAGAATGCGGCATGGACCGCACGGCTGCCACCGCTCCAGCCGTGGCACACGGCGGTGCAGGGCCCCCAGCCGCCCGCGACGATGACGTGCAGGTCCTCGGGCAGCTTGATGGCCGGGATGAAGCAATCGTCGTCGTCGGGGTCGACCTTGATCGGGAACGTCAGCGCGCGCTCGCGGCGCCAGTTGCCGCCACCCTTCAGGTCGCGCACCTTGCGCCCCGCCAGTTCGCACAGCCGCTTGTGCACGTCCGCGCGGCTCATGCCGCCCCGGGCAAGAATCTCCGCATGCTGCGGCCCGATGGCGACCACCATGTCGCCGCGTGCGTGCATGTTCCAGGACCCCATCGAGCACATCGAGTCGGCGATCCCGGTCAGGAGCCGGGTCGGCTCCTGACTGACGTCATCGAAGCACAGGCGCGGGCTCTCGACCATGACGGCCGTGATCACGTTGTCGGCCGGCGCGTAGCCCCTGGAGACCGCGAGGCTCTCCCAGGGGCTCTTGGCCATGTTCTCGGTGAGGCACGCGGTGTAGCGCAGCGGCGTCGCGAACACCGTCGCCGATGCGAGGCCTGCCATGCCGGCACCCAGATTGAGCATCATCAGTCGGATCGCGCGGCCGATCGAGGCGTTGGCGCGGAAGCCGGGACCGAAGCAGCCATTGCCGCCGTGGAGGCCGATGCGCTCCGCGTAGGGTCCGTTGACGATCATCAGCGGTGCGACGCCATGCATGGTGCCCTGAACGCCGTTCATGTTGAACTTGTCCTCGAGCATCAGCTTGATCGCCGCCAGGACCACGGGCAGGTACTCGGGCTTGCAGCCCGCCATCAGCGCGTGGATCGCGACCGTGCGCACGGTCGCCACATTGAGCGCCGGCGGGATGGCGCCGATCACCTCGTCGGGATCGCGCGTCGTGGCGGCGAGCATCCGCCGGATGCGCGCCTCGGTGGGTGTGACCACCGGCAGGCCGTCGGACCATTCCTTTTCAAGGAAGAACTCGAATTCGTCGACTGCATCGTTCATCGTTTTCCTCGCGGCCTAGCGAAGGTTGGGCAGCAGGTTCAGCAGCGCCAGGGACAGGGACTCGGAATAGGTGAAGAGCATGAGCATCAGAAACATGATCAGCATGAACGGCAGCGTGCCCTTGAACACCTCCTGGATCGGCGTGCGGCTGATCGCGCTGATGGCGAATAGGTTCATGCCCACCGGCGGCGTGATCACCCCGAGCTCCATGTTGACCACCACGATGATCGCGAAGTGGACCAGGTTGATGTCGAGCGCCTTCAGCACCGGCAGGAAGATCGGTACCGTGATCAGGATCACCGAGATGATCTCGAGAAAGCACCCGAGCACCAGCAACAGCGCATTCACGCACATCAGGAACACCAGGGGGGAGAGGTTCCAGCCGGTGATCATTTCCCGGAAGGCCAGCGGGATCTGATTGAGAGTGATGATGTAGGAGAGGATCGCCGTCGCGGTCATGATCAGGAGGATCGAGGCCGCGACGTTGCCGGACTCGGCGGCGATATGGTGGAATCGTTCCATCCCGGGCTTGCGGTAGATCGTGGCTGCCAGGATCGCCGAGTAGACCGCGGCGACCGCCGCGGACTCGGTCGGGGTGAAGATGCCGCTGTAGATGCCGCCCATGATGAGGAATGGCAGGGCGAGCACCGGCAGGGCGTGGCGGACAGCCCGGCCTGCAGGGACGCGGGTGAGGGCGAGCGGACGAGCGCGGCCCTCCGGAGACCGGGCGCGATCACCGAGCCAGATAACGTACGCACACATCGCGGCGGCGAGCATCAGCCCCGGGCCGAAGGCCGCCAGGAAGACGTCGGCAACCGAGATCTCGACGATGGTGGCGTAGATGATGAGCGGCACCGAGGGCGGGATCAGGATGCCGAGTCCGCCGGCGGCGGCGATCATGCCGACCGCGAAGCGGCGCTCGTAGCCGGCGTCGACCATCTTCGGGATCATCACCCTGCCGACCGCCACCGCGGTGGCGACGCTGGAACCGCAGACTGCCGAGAAGACGATGGTCGTCAGCATCGCCACCAGCGCGAGGCCGCCGCGCAGGTGGCCGACGGTCGCCTCGGCTGCCGCGACCAGCGCATCGGTGGCGCGACTCTTGCCGAGGAGGTCGGCGGTGAGAATGAAGAACGGAATGGCCACCAGCTCGGACTTGTTGAGGAACCAGAACATCGTCGACCCGATCGTCGAATGGTCGGCGCCGGCGAGGATGAAGTAGGACACGCTGACCAGGACGATCGAGAAGGCGATCGGCATGCCGGTGAGCAGCACCGGAAAGAGCAGCAGAGCGACGACCGCGAGCGCGGCACCCCCGGTCACGACAGAGACTCCGCTTCGGCCGGCAGGTCGGCGTAGCCGGCGACGACACCGCGCAGGAGCGAGCGCAGGCCGATGAGGGCGAAGGCGGGCGGCATGACCGCCATCAGGAGCCAGACCGGCGCCCTGAGCGAGGACAGCGAGACTTCGCCGAGCTGGTACGTAAACAGGACGGTCTTCAGGGTCAGCCACGCCAGATAGAGGCACAGGCATCCCTGGAGGAAATCGGCGACGCGTCGCAGCACCTCCTGCCGCGCAGGCGGCAGGAGGTGATACACGATGTCGAGCGCAATGTGCTGCCGGCGCCTGTCGCAGGCGACCGCGCCGACGAAGACCAGCCAGATCGCCAGATAGACCGACAGCTCCTCGAGCTGATTGACCGAGTGGGAGAACACGTAGCGGCTGACGACGAGCGCGAAATTGAGCAGCACGCTGACGCCCAGGAGCAGGGCCACCAGCCAGGACTCGAACTCGGCGGATCCGCGGTCGACGCGGCGCAGCAGGTTCAGCATTGCATTCCGGGGGGCGGCGCAGCCGGCTCAGAGCTTCTGCGCGTCGGCGATCAGCCTGGCGAGGTCGCCGGACTGGCTGTCCAGCACCGGCTGCACGGTCTGCACCCAGCGCGCGCGTTCCTGCGGCGCAAGGTCGATGATCTTCACACCCGCCTTGACCATGGCGTCCTCGGCACGCTTGACCTCTTCGCGGATCTCGCGCTTGTTGAACTCGGTGGCCGCCGCGATCGACTGGTCGACCGCGGTCCTCAACTGCGGCGAAAGGCCGTCGTAGAAGCCCTTGTTCAGAGCGACGATGTAGCCGCCGAGCACCAGGTTCACGCGCGTCATGGTCTTGAGGACGTCGGTGAGCTTGAGCGACTGCGCGAACGACGGCGTGGTCACCGCGGCATCGACGGTGCCGTTCTGCAGCGCGAGATAGACCTCGTTGCCCGGGATCACCGCCGGGTTGGCGCCGAGCCGGCGCAGCGAGCCTTCGAGCGCAGCGGACGGGTAGATGCGCACCTTGGCGCCCTTGATCGCCGCCATGTCATTGATTTCCTTGCGGCTGGTGAAGATATGGGTGGGTGTCTCGTACCAAAACGCGACCGCCTTCAGCCCCTTGGTGGCGAGGTCGTCATAGACCGCCTTGCCGACCGCGCCGTCAGCTGCCTTCTGCAGATGGTCGTAGTCGCGGAACAGCATGGGCATGGTGAAGATGCCCGCCTTCGGCGACACCGCTTCATAGAACGAGACGAACGGCAGCACCATCTGCACCTGGTTCTGCACCGCACCGCTGATTTCCTGTCGCGACGGCAACAGCGAGGCATTCGGGAAGGTCTGCACGGTGATCTGGCCCGCTGCCCGCTTTTCCAGTTCCTGCTTGAACATCAGTGCCGAGCGCGCCTTGATGTGGGTGTCCGAGGTCTCGTAGGCGATCTTGAGGATCGGCTGGGCCTGGGCCATGCCGGACAGCGCGGCCAGGCCGATGACGACGGTGGCGATGAGTACGTTCCTGCGCAGCTTCATGGTGATCTCCTGGTGGATTGCAACGGGAAAAGCCTCAGCGGAAGGAAATGCGCCCTAGCAGGGGGGGCGCCCGGATTGCCTGTCGAGCCGCAATTCGCCGGCGGCGCCGACATGGCCGGCCCAGCCCGGCGGCAACCACGTGGTGGCGCTCATCTCCTCGATGATGCAGGGCCCGGCCAGCGCCTGACCCGGTGCCAGGGCAGCGCGGTCGTAGACCGCGGCATCGTGGCGGGCGCCGCCGGCGAGCACGCTCCTGTGCGCGATCGGCGCGGCGTTCGGCAGCCCGGACGGCAGGACCGGATAGCCCGGGGTTGCGGTCGCCACATGGCCCAGGACGCGCAGATTGACCACCTCGATCGCCTTGTCGCGGTCGAGCCGGCCGTATTCCCGTTCGAATGCCTGCTCGAAACACGTGCGGATGGCATCGGCGTCGGCCTGCGGCGGGATCGCCACGGTCAGGTCATAGGATTGGCCGGCATAGCGCGCGTCGACCTGCCGTTCCACGGTGAAGCGGCTGGTGTCGACGCTTTCGGCGGCGAACTCGCTGGCGATCTCCCCTGCCAGGCGGTCGAACAGCGGCGCGAACGCGGCGACGGCGTCCGCGTCCAGCAGCCGCAGGACGGTCAGTGAACGATCCTTGAGCAGGCCCGAACAAAGCGTCCCGAAGGCCGAGAACGCCCCGGGCACCGGCGGCACCACCACGCGCGGGATGCCGAGTTCGTCGGCGACATCGCAGGCATGCAGCGGCCCCGCGCCGCCGAATGGCAGCAGGGCGAAGTCGCGCGGGTCGAAGCCCCGTGCCACCGACACCTCGTAGATCGCCGCGGCCATGCGCGCGTTGGCCACGCGCAGGATGCCCTCGGCCATGGTGTCGGCATCGGTATCGCGCTCGCGGGCGAGGCTTTCGATCGCCGTGCGCGCCAGTGCGGCGTCGATGCCGAGCGTGGCGCCGAGTTTCTGGGCTGCCCCCAGCCGACCCAGCACGACGTTGGCATCGGTCAACGTCGGCAGGACGCCGCCACGCGCGTAGCATGCCGGCCCGGGCGTCGAGCCGGCGCTCTCCGGCCCGACCAGCAGGCTGCCGCCGGCGTCGAGGCGCGCGATGCTGCCGCCGCCGGCGCCGATCGTGTGGATGTCGAGCTGCGGGCAGCGGACGATCATTCCCTGCAGGATCGTCTCCCGCTTCAGCGGCCAGGCGGCGTCGGCGATGAGCGCGACATCCGAACTGGTGCCGCCGACATCGTAGGTGATGTAGTTGGCCTCGCCCAGGCGGGTCATCAGATGGCGCGCGGCGGTCAGGCCTCCGGCCGGGCCGGAAAGCATGGTGCGCACCGGCGTGTGCGCCACCGCGGCGGCGGACATCAGCCCGCCGTGCGAAGCCATGGTGTAGAAGGGCCCGGCGTAACCGTCGCGCCGCAGTTCCGCGACCAGCTTGCCGACATAGCGCGCCATCACCGGCATCACGTAGGCATTTGCCACGCAGGTCGAGAACCGCTCGTACTCGCGCGCCTCGTTGACCACTGCCGCCGAGCCGCACACATGGTCAAACGCCCGTCGCAGGCGCGCCACGGCCGCGTCCTCGTTGGCGGGGTTGGCATAGGCATTGAGAAAGCACACGGCGACCGATTCGATGTCGGCTGCCCGCATGCTCGCGACCAGGGCATCGAGGACGGTGTCGTCCGGCGCCCTGGTCACGCTGCCGTCCGGATTGACGCGCTCGTCGACGACATGGCGGTCGCGGCGCAGCGCCAGGGGCGCGGCCTTGCGGAAATACGGGTCGTACAGCGAGCCCGGCGTCAGGCGCGTGGTGCGACCGAGCTCGATGACGTCGCGAAAGCCGCGCGTGGTCACCAGCGCCGTACGGGCGCCGCGCCGCTCCAGCAGGGCGTTGGTGGCGACCGTCGTGCCGTGCATGATCAGTTCGATCGCTTCCGGGGCGACTGCCGACTGCGCCAGCGCGGCACGCACCGCGCGATCGGGGCTGGCGCGGTCGGACAAGGCCTTGAACGCGGTGGTGGCGCCCGAGACCAGGTCGAACACGGTCAGGTCGGTGAAGGTGCCACCGACGTCGATGCCGATCAGGAAGCGGCCCGGCATGCGGCTTCAGGTCTTGAGGAACTCGCGGCAGGCCTCGTCGATTGCCGGCAGCGTGTCTTCGAGGTCGCGCTCGGTGTGGGCGATCGACACGAAGCGGCGATTTCCCGGCAGCACGAACAGGCCCTGGCGGATCAGCTCGCGCTCCAGGCGCAGCAGGCTGCCGCTGTCGGCGGCAAGCACGTCGGCATAGCTGGTCGGCTCGCGATCGGTGAATAACATGTGCCACATCGATCCGTAGCCGAACACGAGAACGCGCATGCCATGGCGATCGAAGATCTGTTGCAGGGCACGGCGCAAGTCGGCGGCGAGGCCGTTGACGCGCTCGTACACGCCCGCGGCCGACAGGGTCTCGATGGCGGCGATGCCGGCTGCCGCGCCGAGGCAATGGCCCTGGAGGGTGCCGTTCTGGTAGACGTAGCCTGGCTTGCCCTTGTTGGACGGATTGGCCTGGTCCATGATGTCGGCGCGGCCGGCCACCGCGCCCACGGGCAGGCCACTGCCGATGATCTTGCCGTAGGTCGCCAGGTCCGGCTTGATGCCGAACAGCGCCTGCGCCCCGCCCAGCCCGTAGCGGAACCCGGTGACCACCTCGTCCAGGATCAGCAGCACGTCGTGTGACTGCGTGAGTTCGCGCAGTCCTTCGAGGAATCCCGGCTTCGGCATGATGATGCGCTGGATCGGCTCGACGATCACGGCGGCCAGTTCGCCGGCGTGCCTGGCGACGATCCGGCGCGTCTCTTCCAGGTCGTTGAACGGCGCCACCAGCATCAGGTCCTGCACCTCCTGGGGGATCCCCGCGGTGTCGGGCTGCGGCTGCGGAAACGCGGCCGTCTTCTTCGGTGCGGTCGACAGCTGCGCGTAGTCGTGCACGCCGTGGTACGCACCTTCGAACTTGAGGATCTTCTTCCTGCCGGTGAATGCGCGCGCCAGGCGCATCGCATGGAAGGTGGAGTCCGAGCCCGAGGTGGTGAACCGCACCCGTTCCGCGCAGGGCACCAGCTTGCAGAACATCTCCGCCAGACGCAGCGACGCCTCGTTCAGGTAGGCGAAGAAGTGCGTGCCCTTGACGGCCTGCTCGGCGACCGCGCGCACGATCGCCGGATGTGCGTGCCCCAGAAACAGCGAACCCGACCCCAGGCAGTAGTCGATGTACTCGTTGCCGCTGGTGTCCCAGAAGCGGCCGCCGGCGCCGTGGCTGAAGACGAACTTGGCGTCGTCGGGCAGGGCGTTGCCGCCGAGCGCGCCGCCCGGCAGCAGACGTTGCGCCAGGGCGAACTGGCGCCGTTCGGCGTCGGACAGTCGCCCGTGCCGGCCGAGGCTGGCGTGGAGGATCTCGCTCATGTCGCAGAATTCCTGGTCTCTGGTGAAAAATGGGAGTCGAGCGGCCGCAACTGCGGGCGGCCGTGCGTCAGTATGTCGGTCAGGGTGTCGGACACGCAGACTTCGGCGCCGTCCGCATCGGTGAGCGATTGCACCCACAGTCGCACCGCCGGGCCGGTCGACGCATAGAGTTCGACGATGCGCCCCGGGGCGATGCCCAGCGCGCGCGCAAGGCTGCCGCTCAGCGTGCAATGGACCGGGGAGGGGAACGGTGCGAAGCGCACCTGCACGGTACGGTCCGGCACGGCGTCGCCACGACGCACGACCTCGCCATCGGGCCCCAGGCTCGCAGCGTATGCCGCCAGCCCGGCGGGGGTGACGAGGCCGTCGATCAGGTCCTCGCGAACCCGGGCCAGCGGCCGGCCGGCAGGCGGACCGAAGCCGCCGCCGCCGGAACTCATCATGCACACCACATCGCCCCTCTGCAGCGGGAAATTGGCGACCTTGCCCGGGAACTCGGAGACCTCGCACGCGGCACCGGCGCGCAGCACCTCGTAGCGGTTGGGCGCGCCCGAGCGGCCGCCATTGACGCCGCCCGGCGGCATGAGGTTGCGATCCGAAAGCAGCGAGTAGCGCAGGCCGTCGGCGAGGACTTCGACCTGCCGCACCAGCCCCAGGCCGCCGCGCGAGGCCCCGGGGCCGCCGGAATCCGGCCGGATCTCGTTCTGGAGAATGCGCAGCGGATAGAGCACCTCGACCATCTCGGCGGACTGGATGGAGACGTTCTCGCCTTCGTTGAAGGCGCGCACTGCATGATTGCCGTCGGCGTCCGCCCAGCCGCCGGTGCCGCCCGACGGATACTCGTAGAAGATGAACGAGCGGTTGCGCCGCGGATCGTGGCCGCCGATGTAGGTGTGGTTCGAGGTGCCGCGCACATCGCCTGTGAGGCGCTCCGGGATGATCTTCGCGAGTGCGCCCATCACGGCGGCATCGGCCGCGAAGCGCACTTCGTTGAGGCCGCCGCATGGTGCCGGGTAGCGCGCGTTGAGGATGGTGCGCTCGGGGACGGTGACCCGGATCGGCCGCAGCGTGCCCGAATTGATCACGCCGGCCGGATCGAGGAAGCTCTTGACGATGGTCAGCATCGACGTCGGGCCGATCGCCGGCCCGGCGTTGAGCGGTGCGGCCACCTGGGGTGAGGTGCCGGTGAAGTCGGCATGCACGTGCTCGCCCTCGACGGTGAGGCTCACGCGCACATGGAGCGGGAAATGTTCGGCGCTGTTGCCGTCGAGATAGGCGATGTGGCGGTAGACGCCGTCCGGCAGGCCGGCCAACGCTGCGCGCATGCGCTTCTCGGAGGCGTCGAGGAGATCGCCGATCGCCGAGAGCACGGTGGTCGTCGTGTATCGCGCCAGCAACGCGCGCACCCGTCGTTCGGCGACCCTGCAGATGCCCAGTACGGCGTGAAAGTCGGCAATCGCCTCGTTGGACACGCGCACGTTGTCGAAGATCATGCGCATGAGTTCGGAGTCGCCGGACTTGTCGATGCGCACGTTGTCCAGGCGCAGTCCCTCATGCAGAATCTCGCGGGCGGCGCCGGAGAGGCTGCCCGGCGTCATGCCGCCGATGTCGGCCCAGTGCGACCGGATCACCACGAAGAGCAACAGTCGGCCGGCCTCGAACACCGGCCATACCACCGCCACGTCGTTCAGATGGGTGCCGCCGGTGTACGGGTCGTTGTGCAGGAACAGGTCCGACTCGCCGATGCGCTCGTGCTTCTGCAGCAGCCGCTCGACACTTGCCGCCACCGGAATGACATGGAATGGATGGTCCTCTCCGGACTGCGCGATCAACTGGCCGCGGGCGTCGACCAGCACGCAGGAGAAATCGTAGCCTTCGTAGATGATCGACGAATAGGAGGAGCGCACCATCGAACGGCGCATCTCGCGCACGATCGACGCGAGCGCTTCGCGGATCACGGCCGCGGTGACGAAGTCGCTCATCGCTATCCGGGGCCGCAGTCGTCGGCCGGAATGTGCGGCTCGATCGCCGCCCAGGAATTGCGGATCAGCGTCGCGGTGATCTCGCGCGCCCGCGGTGCATCATGCGCACGAATCGCCGCGAGGATGCGCCGGCTGCCGGGCAGCGACACCCGCATGAGTTCCGGCAGCTTCTGGTATGCGATGTAGCGATAGCGCAGCGCCTGTTTGCCGATGCCGTCGAGCAGGCGCATCAGCGTCAGGTTTCCGGTGGCCAGGTGGATGCGTGTGGTGAATGCGACGTTCTGGCTGAAATACCCCCGCACGTCGCCCGCGGAAAGCGCTGCGGCCATCTTCTCGACGATCGCCTGCAGTTCGGCGACGTCGGCCGCGGCGGCGTGCTCGGCGGCCTGGAAGGCGGCGAGTCCCTCGAGTTCGATGCGGCAACCCTGCACCTCGGCGAGGTCGCGACGGCTCACCGGCGTCACGCGGATGCCGCGCCGCGCCGACAGGACGACCAGGCCGTCGGCGGCGAGCAGTCGAAACGCTTCGCGCACCGGAGACCGGCTCAGTCCGTAGCGCGCGCTGATGTCCTCCTCGGTCAGGCGCGCGCCGGGCGCGATCTCGCCGAAGACGATCTCGGACTGGAGGAAGCGTGCCAGTTCGTCCGCCAGCACGCCCGAAGGGCGAAACGCCGTCGGAGCAGGCGCAGGGGAAGCGCGGCGCGCAGCGGCGGGGGCATGGGGGGGCTGGCCAGGGGTGGTGCGCATCGGCAGGCGCCGTTCCTCGGACATTCTTGAATTGTCGATTGTATACAGTCGACAGTCGGTGTCAAGGACGCAAGAAGGCGCCCAGGCGCACTGTCCGGCTTGCCGGCGCGCTCAGGCGCCGATCGCTGTCTTGACCGCGGTGGCGGCGGCGACGCCGTCGGCGATCGCGTGGCTCAGCATGCCGCCGTGCCCCGATCGAACCGCGCCTGCGGCGTAGATGCCGGGCAGGGTGGTGCGCAGCCGGGCGTCGGTGATCAGCCGGCCGTCGGCGTCGCGCTCGGCCGCGGCCGGAACGAAGCCGCATTCCGGTTCGAGCCCGACGTAGGCGAACAATCCGGCGCAGGCGATGTCGCGCGCGTTCGCTGGTCTGCCGGCCGTGCCGGAGGTTCGAACCCGCACACCCTCCACGCCCTGCGTGCCGAGCACGGCCTCGACCTCGGTATTCCAGTGCACGGCGATGTTCGCGTGCCCGGCGAGCTGGTCGACGAGCTGTTGGCGCGCGCGAAAGGTCTCCCTGCGGTGCACCAGATGCACCTGCCGCACGTAGCCGGCCAGGACCATCGCCTCCTGCAGTGCCGAATCACCGCCGCCGACCACGACCACGTCCTTGCCACCGTACAGCGGCCCGTCGCAGTCGGCGCATTGCGATACGCCACGGTCGATGAAATCGGCCTCTCCTGGTACGCCGAGACGCTTCAGGCGCGCACCGGAGGCGACGATGACCGCGCGTGCACGGTAGACCTCGCCGTCCGCATGCACTGCGAGCAGGTCGCCGTCGCGGTCGATCGCGTTCACCGCCGCATTGACGCTCTGCGCGCCAAGATCGGCGATCTCCATCATCATGCTGGCGGCCAATTCGCTTCCAGAACCCTCGATCTCGCCGTCAAGGTGATTGACATTGATGACGAGGCCGCCGAAGAACTGCGGCTCGAAGGTAAGGGTGCCCAGGTTCAATTGACGCGCTTGGCGCGCTGCGGCGAGCCCGGCGATACCGGTGCCGATGACGATGAGATCGAGTGAGTCGCGCATGGTCTGACGTGGGCGGTTCGGTGCCGAAGCCGCGCAGTGTCACCGACCGGCAGGCTGCGGTCAACCGCAAGTCGCGGAGGCGATGCCCTCCGGCGGCGCGCGGGCTCCCCGTGTCGCGCCCGGCGCAGGGCGCTTGCTGGATCTAGAGCTTGAACGCCGGCCGCTCCGCGAGCGCGTCGCGCCAGCGCCGCAGATTGGCGTGCTGCTCGCCCGGCTTGACGCGCACGATGCGCGCGAAGTCGACGGCGACGCAGGCGGTGATGTCGGCGATGCTCAGGCGCCCGGCGGCGACGAAGTCGCGCCCCGCG
>JAEUOS010000218.1 GCA_016790695.1 Burkholderiales bacterium | reverse complement strand
CGACGCGATCATCGCCGCGGTGATCGCGACGCGCACGCTCGCGGACTGGCTGGAGCGGTTCGGCCGGGCCGACGTGCTGTTCGCGCCGGTGCGCGACTTCGACCAGGTGTTTTCCGACCCGCTGGTGCGCGAGACCATGGTTGCGGCGTTCGACCATCCGATCGCCGGCCGCGTGGAGGTGCTGAAGACCCCGATCAGGCTGTCGGAGAATCCGCTAACGATCCAGCGGCGGCCGCCGCTCCTGGGCGAGCATACCGACGAGGTGCTGGGCGCGGCAGGGTTGCCGGCGCCGTAGTCCGACGCCCCAGCGCCCGTTCCGCACGACGGGCGAGCACGCCTTACGGTTGCGGCTTCCTCTTCGTCGCAAAATGCGCGGCCAGCGACTGGTAGGCATTGATCTCCACGTCGACGCCGGCCAGCCACGGGGTGAGATCGCCGTCCTGGGCGTCGACCCCGACCACCCAGGAGCGTGTGTGGTCGCCGTCGAGCGCGGCCTCACGCAGGCCCTGCGCGTTGCGCATCGCCAGCCGCAGCACCGAGTCCCGGTTGGGCAGGGCCGCCAGCATGGCGATGACGACCTCGTTCAACACCGCAAAGCGCCCGGCCAGGGTGGCCAGTTCCTGATTCGTGTCCTCTGACATCTCGTTCCCGCCTTTCGCGAGCGCGGCCTGGGTGGCGCACCGCTGCGCGATAATAGCGCCGCGCGCTGTCGCCTTGCGCGGCGCTCCTGCCGCGTGTTTCCGGATCGAACCATGAACCCTGCCGCCATCGACGTCCACACCCACGTGGTGCCCGAGAATTTCCCGGCCTACGCCGGGACGCGCCCGGACATTCCCTGGCCCGCGATGGCACCGGCGCATGCCTGCCATCGCCACGTGATGATCTCGGGCAGGAACTATCGCACCGTGTCCGACGGCGCGTGGAGCGTGCCGCGGCGCGTCGAGGCGATGGGCGCGATGCGCATCGGCCGCCAGGCGCTCTCGCCGATGCCCGAACTGCTGTCGTACTGGCTGCCGGCCGACGACGCGCAGGTGCTGCTGCGCTACATCAACGACACCATCGCGTCGATGGTCGCGCGCGCGCCGGACCGCTTCATCGGCCTGGGCGCGGTGCCGCTGCAGGACATCGACCTGGCATTGCGCGAACTGGAGTACGCGAGGAAGACGCTGGGCTTCGCCGGCGTCGAGATCGCCACCCATGTCAACGGCGTGTCGATCGGCGACGCGCGCTTCGCGCCCTTCTTCGCCGCCGCCGAGCGCCTCGGCGCCGCGATCTTCGTGCATGCGCTGCGCCCGGTCGGCCAGGACCGGCTGGTCGGCGCGCTGTCCGAGCAGGCGGTGGCGTTCCCGGCCGACATCGGGCTGGCGGCGGCGGCGATCATCACCGGCGGCATCGCGGCGCGCCATCCGAACCTGCGCATCGCGTTCTCGCATGGCGGCGGCGCGCTGTCGGTGATGCTGCCGCGCATCCGCCATGCCTGGGCGATGACGCCGAAGGCGCTGGAAAACATGCCGGAGGCGCCCGAGGTCTACGCGCGGCGCTTCTTCTACGACTGCGTGGTCTTCGATCCGCTGCTGGTGCGCCTGCTGATCGAGCGCTATGGCGCGTCGCAGATCGTCGTCGGCAGCGACTATCCGTTCACGATGGGCGAGCCGGACCCGCTGGGCCTGCTGGCGCGCAGCGGCCTCGACGCGACGGTGCTCGAGGCGATCTGCACCGGCAACGCGCGACGCTTTCTCGGCATCTGAGCGGGCCCGGGCGCGGCGGATCTGCGGCTGCGTGTGACGTGGATCACCCTTGACGACGAATTGGCCGTGTTGGTGACGCAGTTCACAGACTTTCACCGGTGCGGTGCGTAGAGTGGGAACTGTCTCCTCCTCTTCTGCCCCCAAGACAGGCAGTTCGGCCGCAACCCGCAAGGTTGCGGCCGTTTGTTTTTGGGCCTGGCAGTGGATCGCGGCCGGCGTCGCGGCGGCGGCCGGCGCACCGTCGGCGCGCGCGCCCGACACCATCGCGGCGCGGGTCGCAGCCTGCGACGCCTGTCACGACGCCGCGGGCCGCGCCTCGGCGGAAGGCTACATACCGCGCATTGCCGGCAAGCCGGCCGCCTACCTGTACAACCAGCTGCGGCACTTCCGCGACGGGCGTCGGCAAAGCCCGGCGATGACCAGCCTGGTCGCGCACCAGACCGATGCGTACCTGCGCGAGATCGCCGCACATTACGCGGCGCTCGCGCTGCCGCATCGGCCGCTGCCCGCAAGCCGGGCGACGCCGGCAGTGCTGGCGCGCGGCCGGACCCTCGCGCTCGACGGCGACCGCGCGCGCGGCATCCCCGCCTGCGCCGCCTGCCACGATGCGTCGTTGGGTGGCGTGGCGCCGGACATGCCCGGCCTGACGGGCCTGCCGCGCGACTACATCAACGGCCAGCTGGGCGCCTGGAAGAACGGCACGCGCCGCGCCGCGGCGCCCGATTGCATGGCAGAGATCGCGCGCGCGCTCGGCCCCGAGGACGTGGCTGCGGTGTCGGCATGGCTCGCGACCCAGCCGGCGGGTCCGCTCGCGGCGCCGGGCCCGCGTCCCGCGCCGCCATTGCGCTGCGGCACGCTGGCGGCGCCATGAGGCGGATCGGCACGGCCGTCGCCGCGCTCGTCGCGCTCGCCGCCGGTGGCGTCGCATGGCTGGCCGCCGCCGGCCTCGCCGAGCCGGCGGACGCCGTCGATGCGCCGGTGCCTGCCGCCGCGCCCGACGCGGCGCGCGTGCGCGGCGCCTATCTGGCGCGTGCCGGCAATTGCGCGCTGTGCCACACCGCGCCGGGCGAGGCGCCCTACGCCGGCGGACGCGCGATCGACACGCCGTTCGGCCGCGTCTACGCGTCGAACCTCACGCCCGACGCGGCCACCGGGCTCGGCAACTGGAGCGCCGACGATTTCTGGCGCGCCATGCATCATGGCAAGTCGCGCGACGGCCGCCTGCTGGTGCCGGCGTTTCCCTATGTGCAGTACACCCGCGTGCGGCGCGCCGATGCCGACGCGATCTTCGCCTACCTGCGGACGCTGGCGCCGGTCGCGCGGCCGAACCGCGCGCACGCGCTGCGCTTTCCCTACGGCAGCCGCGCCGCGCTCGCGCTCTGGCGCGGACTGTACTTTCGCGCCGGCACCTATCGCGACGACCACGCGCGCGACGGCGCGTGGAATCGCGGCGCCTATCTGGTCCAGGGACTCGGCCACTGCGGCGCGTGCCATGCGCCGCGCGATGCGCTCGGCGGCAGCGCGCGCGATTCGCTCGACGGCGGCACGCTCGCCGAGTCGGGCTGGCACGCACCGGCGCTGGGCGGCGGCGCCGCGACCGACACGCTGACCGGCGCGGCCCGGCTGCAGGACCTGGTCGCCTACCTCTCGCACGGCGTGTCGACGCGGCGCGCCGCGAGCGGGCCGATGGCCGGGGTCGTCGCCGAGAGCCTGCAGCATCTCGCGCCGGAGGACGTGCAGGCGATGGCCACCTATCTGCTCGCCCTGCCCGCACCGGTGCGGCCGGCACACCCGGCGCCGACCGCCAGCGCGGTGCTCGATGCCGGCGCGCGGCTCTACGACCGGCATTGCGCGGATTGCCACGGCGCCGACGGCCGCGGCGCTCCGCCCGCCTATCCGCCGCTCGCGGGCAACGGCGCGCTGACCCTGCCCGATGCGGCCAATGCCATCCGTCTGGTGCTGCATGGCGGCTTCCCGCCGGGCACGGCGGGCAATCCGCGGCCGTTCGGCATGCCGCCGTATCGGCTGCAACTCGGCGATGCCGAGGTTGCGGCCGTGGTGTCGTACGTGCGCAATGCGTGGGGCAACCGGGCCGGGCTGGTCAGCGCGGCCGAGGTCGACCGCCATCGCGCCCTGAGCCTGCCCTGATCACGAATCCGCATGCGCCGCCCGGATTCGCGCCAACCCTCTTGACATGCGCATCCACCAACGGCCAGCCGCGATTCGCCGGGGCAGTTATCCACAGATTTTGTGGACAAGTGCGGTGCGTCAATTTGCTACAGTGCGTCCGATGATGCGCGGATACCACAACCGGAGCACGCATGGCGATCGAGCTTGACATTGCGGCCGCGCCATGCGGCGCGCTGGTGCGCGGCGTCGACCTGGCGGCACCGCTGGGTGCGGCGGAGGTGGCGGTGCTGCGCGCGCACTGGCTCGCGCACCAGGTGCTGGCGTTCGCGCCGCAGGCGCTCGGCCTCGAGGATCTCGAGCGCGTCGCCGGCTGCTTCGGTCCGTTCGGCCGGGACCCGTATTTCCACAGCGTGCCCGGCCATCCGCACGTGGCGCAGGTACGGCGCGAGGCCGACGAGAAGACCTCGATCTTCGCCGAGAGCTGGCACTCGGACTGGAGCTTCCTGGCCGCGCCGCCGGCCGCGACCTTGCTCTACGGCGACGTGGTCCCGCCGGTCGGCGGCGACACCCTGTTCGCGAACCAGGTCGCTGCCTGGTCCGCGCTGCCGGCGGCACTGCGGCGCAGCGTCGCCGGGCGTCACGGCATCCATTCGGCCCGGCGCGGCTACGCGCCGCAGGGCCGGTATGGCACGCGCGATGTCGGCCGCTCGATGGCGATCCGCGTCTCCGAGGACGCGATGGCCACGCAACTGCACCCGATCGGGCGCGTGCATCCGGAGACCGGGCGCACCGCGCTCTTCGTGAGTCCCGGATACACCATCGGCATCGACGGCATGCCGGAGGACGAGTCGGCGGCCGTGCTCCGGGAACTCTTCGCGCACCAGGCGCGTCCGGAGTTCGTCTACCGCCACCGCTGGAAGCAGGGCATGCTGGTCATGTGGGACAATCGCGCGGTCGTGCACGCGGCGACCGGCGGCTATGAAGGCCACCGGCGCCTTCTGCACAGGATCACCGTGGCCGAGCGGCCGCCGACGTGACGCGCGCGGCGCGCCGCCGGTGCCGCGCCCGACCCACGTGAAGATCTTCTACGGCTGGCGCATCGTCTTCGCAGCCGGCGCGATCCAGTTCCTGCTGGCGGCGCTGCTGCAGTCGGCGTTCGGCGCCTATGTGGCGGTGCTGGCCGACGAGCAGGGCTGGAGCAAGACCGCGCTGTCCGGCGCGGCGGCGCTGCAATCGCTCGAGGCAGCCCTGCTCGGGCCGCTGCTCGGCTGGATCATCGATCGCTCCGGCGCGCGGCGCATGATCATCGGCGGCGTGGTCGTGTTCGCGGCCGGGTTCGTGTTCCTTTCGCGCATCGGGACCCTGGGCGAGTTCTATTTCGCGGTGGTGCTCCTGGCGGTCGGCGCCAGTTTCTGCGGCTACTTTCCGCTCACCGTGGCGGTGGTGCAGTGGTTCGAGCGCATGCGCGCGCGCGCGCTGTCGGCCACCGCCTTCGGGTTCGCGGCTGGCGGCCTCGCGGTGCCGCTGGTCGCGTGGTCGATGCAGGTCTTCGGCTGGCGCGCGACGGCGCTCGGGTCGGGGATCCTGGTGCTCGTGGTCGGCCTGCCGCTGGCGCTGACGATCAGGAGCCGGCCCGAGGACCAGGGCGAGACCGTCGACGGGCTGCCGCCGGCGCCGCCGCCGGCGACCGGCATGCCGCCGCCGGTGTCGGCACAGCGCGAGTTCACCTGGCGCGAGGCGGTGCGCACGCGCGCCTTCTGGCTGATCTCGCTCGGCCATGGCGCGGCGCTCCTGGTGGTGACCGGCGTCAACGTGCACGCGATCACCCACATGAAGGAAGGCCTCGGCTACACGGTGGCGCAGGCCTCGCTGGTGATCACCCTGATGAACCTGGCGCAGGCCGGCGGCGTCGCCCTCGGCTACATGGTCGGCGACCGCTTCGAGAAGCGCTTCGTCGCCGCGACCTGCATGGTGCTGCACGGCGCGGGACTGATCATGCTCACCTTCGCCAGCGGCTGGACCATGCTGATCGCGTTCGCGGCGCTGCACGGCGTGGCGTGGGGCCTGCGCGGCCCGTTCATGCAGGCGATCCGCGCCGACTACTTCGGCCGCAGCGCCATCGGCATGATCATGGGGCTGGCGGGGATCATCACGGCCCTGGGCCAGATCGGCGGACCGATGATCGCCGGCGCGATGGCGGACTGGACGGGCAACTACCGCGCCGGCTTCACCCTGCTCGCGCTGCTGTCGATGGTCGGCTCGCTGTTCTTCGTGCTGGCGAGGAGGCCCCACTAGCGGGACCGCGCCGCCTCACGCCGGCGGCACCGGCCGCGGGCGGCGCATCGCGTCGGTCGCCACGTAGGTGAGGGTGGCTTCGGTGATCTTGACCGTCTCCAGCACCTCGGGGTTGCGTTGCGCGTACACCTCGACGTCGACCGTGATCGAGGTGCGGCCGACCTTGACCACCTCGGCGTAGAACAGCACCACGTCGCCGATCAGGACCGGCTGCTTGAAGGTGAAGGAATTGACCGCCACGGTCGCCACCCGGCCGCGCGCGCGGCGCGCCGCCGCCACGCCGCCGGCGATGTCGACCTGGCTCATGAGCCAGCCGCCGAAGATGTCGCCATGCTGGTTCGCATCCGACGGCATCGGCACCACCGACAGGAGCGGCGTGCGTCCGGCGGGCAGGGTGGGCGGGTCAGTGGCCATGGGAACTCCCGGCGGAGGTTACAGATCGACGACGCGGCGCAACTGCGTGAACGGGATGCGCACGGCGCCGTCGTCGCCCTGCACGGTCACGCTGATGCGATTGATGCGCTTGACCGTGCCGAATCGATGGACCATCGCGCGGTCCTCGTAGCTGACCCGCTCGCCGATCCTGAAGCGCGGCGGGGCGGGCGTCTCCGGCTGGCGCCGGCTGACCGGCGGGTCGAGCTGGATCGATGCGTAGTGCAGCCAGCGCAGCTTCCGCTCGGCGGTCTGGATCAGCACGCGGTCGGCCATCAGCTCGACGATGCGGCCGTGGCTGGTGCGGTTCTGGCGCTCGCTCAGGTAGTCGATGGTCTGGCCGACCGCGAGGCGCGCGCGAATCTCGGCGATGCGCTGCGGATCGAGCAGGATCTCGTCGATCGCCAGGCGCAGGCGCGCGAGTTCGTGATCGCTTGCCTGCGGCAGCGCATCGATCACCTGCTGCCAATCGGGAACGGCCCTCATGCCGGAGGAGTCCGGGGCGTGGACGAACGCTGCGGGGGCGGTCGCATCGGAGAATTCTACCCCGAGGCCTGCGCCGCCCCGCCGGGGGCGCCCGCGCAGCGCGGGGCTGCGGCGCACCGCCTCTCCCGGCCGGATCGCCGGTCCCGCCGCTGCAGGGCACGCGCCGCGCAGGCGGTCCGTGCCGCCGCGCGTTGATCCGTTCGGGCTATAGGCGCGCGCTTGCCAATGGCGGCACAATTGCATGCCAGTGACAGGAACTGCACGACCAATGCCTGGGCCCACCTGCGGCGACGCGCCGCAGCCGACCGACCGGTGAATCGATGATCAAGACGCTGCACAGACTGCTGGCCTGCCTCGCATTTGCCGGTGCGGCGGGTTCGGTTTCGGCGGATGTCGTTCCGGTCAGCCCGGTCGGCAACGGCAGCGCGCTCGCGGGTGCCACGGCCACCACGTCGTTCAATGTCGGGTTCGGCACCGGCTACGAGCTTCTCACCCTCGACTTCTCGCTCACCTACGACGTGCCGGCGCTGACCTTCAACGTCGGCGCCTCGAAGCTCGCCTACAACGGCAGCGAATACGGCCTGATCGCCGGGCTCGACCAGCTCGTCGCCGACAGCGCCGGCGATTTTTCCTACAGCACCAGCACCACGCCGGGCGATCCGGGCAAGTCCGTCTACTCGGTGGTCGGCGGCTATGTCACCGGTTCGCTGGTTCTCGCCGGCCCGGTGCTGCTCAAGGCCGCCTTCGACATCCTGCCGGGCGCGCCGGTCGGTGCCGCCTACAGCGTCGAGCTCGCGGGGCTCTCGTCGGCGGTCGACCCGAATCCGCCCTTGTTCGTGCGTTCCGACAGCTTCGGCGCCGGCGCGTCGGTGACCGTTGCCGCGATCCCCGAGCCGGGCGGCTGGATGATGCTGCTCGCGGGGCTCGGCCTGGTTGCGACCCTCGGCCGGCGCCGCCTCGCCGCGCGCGCCTGACGGCAGCGCCCGGGTGTCGAGCAAGCGCGCCGTCCGGCGCGCTTTTTTTTGCCTGACGCCCCGGCCGGTCGAATTTGCGCCGGCGGTCCCGGGCGCGCGGCCGGGACCGCGGATGGCCGGCGCGTCGTGCGCGGCACTGCGCCGAGCGACTACACTACGCGGCGGTGTGCCCGATGCGAACGCGCGGGCGCCGCCTTTCGATCGAGGAATCCATCCATGCCATTGCTCCGCACACTTCTCTGCGCCGTCCTCGCACTCGCCGCCGCCGGACAGGCGCTGGCCCAGGCCTGGCCGGCGCGCCCGGTGCGCCTGATCGTCTCGCAGGCGCCGGGCACGTCGCCCGACATCACCGCACGCCTGATCGGCGAGCGTCTCGCGCGCCTGTGGGGACAGTCGGTGGTCGTCGAGAACCGTGCCGGCGGGCAGAACGTGATCGGCGCGCAGGCCGCGGCGCGCTCGGCGCCCGACGGCTACACCTTCTTCTACGCGACCACCGCGGCCATCGTCACCAATCCCGTGACCTTCAAGTCCCTGCCCTACGATCCGCCGCGCGATTTCGCCGCGGTGGCGATGGTCGCCAAGTCGCCGATGGTGGTGGCGGTCGGCGCATCGGTGCCGGCAAAGTCGCTCGCGGAGCTGATCGCGCTGGACCGCGCCAAGCCCGGCTCGCTCTCGGCCGCGCACGAGGGGCCGCGCACGTTCAGCGGCATGATGAGCGCCGCGCTCAACCTGGCCACGGGGATGCAGGCGCTGCAGGTTCCGTACAACGGCGCCACGCCGGCGATCCAGGACACCGTCGGCGGGCGCACGCAGATCGTGCTGCTGTCGTCGGCGGCGGTGGCGCCGTTCATCAAGCGCGGCGACCTGCGTCCGCTCGCGGTCACGGTGGGCCGGCGCGTCACCGGCCTCGAGAACGTGCCGACGCTGGCCGAAACCTACCCCGGCTTCGATTATTCGGGCTGGTTCGCCCTGCTCGCGCCCGCCGGCACCCCGACGGAGGTGATCGCGCGCGTCAACCGCGACGTCAATCAGGTTCTCGCCGATGCCGAGGTCGCGCAGCGCCTGGCGTCGATGGGGCTGGTGCTCGAGCCCGGCCCGCCGGAGGCGCTCAACGAGTTCCTGTCGGCCGAACGCACGCGCTGGGCCAGGCTGGTCAAGGACATCGGCCTCATCCCGGAATGACGGCGCGGCGCGACGGCGGCGCGGTGACATCGGCATGAAGACCTACGCCGAACTCGAGATGGCCGTCGACGGCCACGTCGCCGTCGTCAGCCTGGCGAGTCCGCCGGTCAACGCCCTCACCCGGGTGATGAACGACGAACTCACCGACGCGATGGACCGCATCTCGGAGATCGACGCGATCCGCGTGGTCGTGCTCACCGGGAAGGGCAGGGTGTTCTGCGCCGGCGCCGACCTCAAGGGCCGCGCGCAGAACATCCGCGAGCCGGGCGACTTCCTCGCGCATTCGCGGCGCACCCGCGAGTGCTTCCACGCGATCCGCGAATGCGCGAAGCCGGTGATCGCCGCGATCAACGGGGCGGCGCTGGGCTCGGGGCTGGCGATCGCCGCCTCGGCCGACGTGCTGATCGCCTCCGAGAGCGCGAGCCTGGGGCTGCCCGAGGTCGATGTCGGCCTCCTCGGCGGCTGCCGCCATGCGATGCGCCTGTTCGGCCATTCGCGCACGCGGCGCATGATGCTCACCGGCTACCGCGTGCCGGGCGCGGAGTTGTACCGCCTGGGCGTGGTCGAGGCGGTCACCGCGCCGGAGGCCCTGATGCCCGCGGCCCTGGACCTCGCGCGCGAGATCGCCGCCAAGAGCCCGCTGTCGACGCGCATGGGCAAGCACACGCTCAACGTGATCGAGGACATGAGCCTGCGCGACGGTTATCGCTACGAGCAGGACATGACCGGCATCATCGGCAGGAGCGAGGATGCGAAGGAGGCGCAGGCCGCCTTTCGCGAAAAGCGCGCGGCGGTGTTCAAGGGCCGATGATGCGCGCGGCGCGTCGCGGTTCGGCGATAATCGCGGGCGTCGCGACCATGGATTCCCGAGCCTTCCGTTGATCGGCGCCGCCGGCCCGCCAGATGAATCCGCCCCGCTGCCGGGCGCGGCGGCGCGCCGGCAACTCCTGCAGCGCGTCCGCGCCGACTGTGACCGCCTGCGCGCGCTGCCGCCGGCGGAGCAGGGGCGGCGCTATGCCGCCGCGCGCGCCGCGAGCCCGACCCTGTTCGCGCTGCTGCAGCGGTTGCGCCAGGACGCGGCGGCGCGCGGTCTGATCGATGCCGCCGTGTTGCGCACCCGCGCCGCGCCGACCGACGCCGAACTCGCGCGTGCGGTGGCGCACGGATTCGCCGGCGCGTTTCGCGCCGGCCGCCATGCCTTCGCGGATGCGGCGCGCAGCGTGCTCGCGCGCCTGACCGAGGAGTTCGGCGCCGACAACGCCGCGCGCGTGCGTCTGCCCGCGCTGCAGCGCGCCTATCTCGCGGGCGCCGCGCGCGCCCGCGCCGGCAGCTTCGACGCGGTCGCCGCGGTGATGGCGATCGCCAGCATCGAGGCGCTGCGCGTCGACGCGTCGGGCGCGGTGGCGGTCGGCGGTGCCGCACCGGCGGCCGATGACCAGCGGCCGGCGGCGCAGCCGCTGCCCGGCGAGGAGGTGCTGGCGACGTTCCTGCTCGCCGCCTGCCGGCATGTCGAGGGCGGTCTGCGCAATGGCCGCGAACTTGCCGACGCGCTCGCGTTCGATCTCGGCGAGCCGGCGCGCGCGCTGGCCCGCGATTGCTACGAGGCGATCCGGCACTGCCCGGGAATCGAGGCCGCGCCGTCGCGCGATCCCGGCGCCGACGCGTTCCGCCTGGCGGCCTGAACGCGCGCGGCGCCGGCGGCCGGGCCGCCGGGTGCCGCGCGCCCCTAGGCGGCCGGGATCGGACGGGTCACCGATACCGTCGGACCGAAACTCGGCAGCGCGGCCGAATGCTTGCCGGTACCGCCGGCCACGAGCACGAGGATGTCCTTCGGGCTCGGCACCGGCGGGATCAGCGCATCCATCGGCCGCTGGTTGAGTTCGTCCGGCCAGTCGCGCATGCCGTACATGCCGCCCGCGGCCAGTTCGTCGCGCCGGCGGCTGATCGCCGCGAACAGGAATTCCTGCACCTGCCGCCGCGACCACCCGGTCGATGCCACGCTGGACGCGTGCTCCGGTCCGAGGACGAGCATCAGCTCCTTCTGGCCGCGCCACGCGAGGAACCAGGTGTTGTGCCCCAGTCCCTTCAGGGTGTCGGCGGCGACGCGCAGCACGCCCTCGGGATCGCCATGCTCGTGGTCGTTGACGTTGTGCGGCGGTTCCGCGCCGTAGACCGTGACCGCGTCGGCGTCGGGCGCGAGGCCGCGGTCGGTGACGAACGAGCCCCACGGCGAGGCGTCGACGTTCTCGGCGATGCAGAAGCTGTACTTGCTGGGCGCACCCTGGGTCGAGCGGTCGACGTCGCCCGGCAGCGCGCCGCCGATGTTGAGCAGGAGCAGCCGGATCGCGCGCCCGATGGTCGCGTTGGCGAGCGAGTTCGGGCCGAAGGTGCCGGCGCCCGCATTCATGCCGAGCGCGCGCGCGATCGGGCCGTGGACGATCACCAGGGGGGCCACCGGATGCGTGGTTGCCTGGATCGCCGCGAGGTTGAACTGCGGCTCGAGCATCGCCTCGAGCGCGGTGAGGATCACCGGCATGTGCTGCGGCCGGCAGCCGGCCATCACCGCATTGACCGCGACCTGCTCGACGGTGGCCACGCCGCCGCGCGGCGGCACGATGCCGACGACGTCGCCGCCGTTGCGGCGGGCGCCGGCCACCATGCGCGCGACCGCGTCGGGCGTCGGCGCGATGACCGGCAGGCCGTCGCTCCAGCGCTTCTCGGCATACCATCCCTGCAGCTCGACCGGGTCGGCGGGCGCGGTGACGCGCTGCGCGATCGCGCTGGCCGGCTTCGCCAGCGGCGCCGGCGGCCGGGCGAGCGCCTCGCGCAGGCTGGGGTACATGGCCTCGGCGCGCTCGATCACCTGGGCGTCGGACAGGCCGCCCAGCGGATGCTTGAAGACGGCGATGCGCGGCTCGGGCATGCCGAGGCTGCGGCCGTCGTACAGGGCCTTCGCGTAGAAGGCGGAGGAGGTCAGCACCACGGTCGGGACGCCGCGGCGCTCCAGCTCAGTGAGGTCGTGGAGACTCCACGACGAACAGGACCCTCAGTCGGCCGAGCCGGTGAGCACCAGGTCGGCCGCGCGCGCGATCTCGTCGAGCAGTTCGGGCGTCGCGCCGACGGCGGCGTTCTCCTTGTGGAAATGCGTGATCGAGGCGGCGCCGAATTCGTCGCGCAGCTTCTCCGCCGAGAGCATGGCCAGGCGCTGGAAGTTCGGCTTGACGTTGTCCAGGATCGCCAGGCGCTTGCCGGCCAGGGGCGGCACCGCGTTCATCTGCACCGGCGCCAGCTTCTGCACCTGTCCCAGGGGTTCGAACACCTCGATCATCATGTCGGCATCTCCTCGTTGACATCGCCCCGCGCGCAGGCGCCGGGGGAAGCGTTGATCATATTCGCGCATGCGCGATCGCGCAATCGTGCGCCGCGCCATCGCCCGGCGCCGACCGATCGTCGCGGGTGACCGTCGCGCGGCTCAGCGATAGACCAGCCCCGGCAGCCACAGCGAGAACGCCGGCACGTAGGTGGTGAGCATGAGCACGCCGAGCATCAGGACGATCATCGGCCAGATCGCCCGCGCCACCGTGGCGAGCGACAGGCCCGAGATCGCCATGCCGACGAACAGGCAGTAGCCGATCGGCGGGGCCGCCATGCCGATCGCGACGTTGGTGACGATGATCGAGCCGAAATGGATCGGGTCGATGCCGAACTTGGTGCTCAGGGCGATGAACAGCGGTCCGAGGATCACCATCACGGCGATCTCGTCCATCACCGCGCAGATCACGAACAGGAACAGGTTGACCATCATCAGCATCGCCCAGCGCTCGGTGACGTTGTGCGCCAGCCAGCCGGCGAGCTTGGTCGCGAGCTGCTCCTGCGCGACCAGCCAGCCGAAGCCGGCGGACGCGGCGATGATGAACATCACCATCGCGGTCACCCGCATCGCGCGCAGCACCAGGCCGGGCAGGTCGGACAGGCGCAGGCGCTTCTCGATGAACATGCCGACCAGCAGGCTGTAGATGCACGAGACGATCGCCGCCTCGGTCGGCGTGAAGACGCCGCCGTAGATGCCGCCCAGCACCACCAGCGGCGTCGCCAGCGCCCAGACGCCGTCGCGCAGGGCCTGGCCGATCTCCGCCAGCGAGGCGCGCGGCTCCTGCGCGATGCCGTGACGGCGCGCGTGGACGTAGGTGATCGCCATCAGTCCGGCCGCCAGCAGGAGCCCCGGACCGACGCCGGCCATGAACAGGCGCGCGATCGACTGCTGGGCGATGACGCCCCAGATGATGCCGGCGATCGACGGCGGGATCAGCGGGCCGAGCACCCCGGCGCTCACCGCCAGGGCGGTGGCGAAGCCGCGGTCATACCCCTTGGCGACCATCGCGGGAATCATGATCGCGCCGATCGCCGCCGTGGTCGCCGGCGCGGACCCGGAGATCGCGGCGAAGATGCAGGCCGACATCACGGTCACGTGCCCCATGCCGCCCGGCAGGTGGCGCACCAGCACGTCGGCGACGCGGATCAGCTTCTGCGACAGCCCGCCCGCGGTCATGATCTCGCCCGCCAGCATGAAGAACGGGATCGCCATCAGGCTGAACGACTGGGTCGCCGCCACCAGGGTCTGCGCCAGCAGCACCGGCTCGATGTCGGCGACCACCAGCACGACCGCGGTGGCGATCAGGAGCGCGACGCCGAACGGCACGCCCGCCAGCAGCAGCGCGGCGAAGCCGGCGGAGAGGATCCAGGCGGTTGCCGACACTAATCCTGGCCTTCGTCCGGGGGAATGCGCCCCTCGAGCGCGGCCTCGAGCGCGAACAGCGCGATCAGCACGCCGCACACCAGCGCCGCGATGTGCAGCAGCTCGTTCGGATAGCCGATCGCGGCCGACGTGGTGCCGCGGGTGTCGGCGAAATAGCGCCAGCCCGACCAGGCGAGGAAGGCGCCGACGGCGGCGGTGGCGAGGTGGATCGCCTGCTCGGCGCGCAGGCGCGCCGCCGCCGGCAGGCGGCGCACCAGGAGCGCCATGCGCACGTGGATGCCCTCCTTCACGCCCAGCGCGGCCGAGAGCAGCACCGCCCAGGTCAGCAGGGCGAGCGAGAGCTCCTCGCTCCAGGTGAGCGCATGGTTGAACGCATAGCGCAGCAGGATCTGGGCGGCGAGCACACCGAGCATGACGAGCACCATCGCCACCACCAGCACGCGGACCGCGCCGGCGGCAAGATGGCTCAATCGGGCGAGCGCGCGCACCCTGGCAGCGGCGCGGTCAGGCCGCGGCGGGCAACGGAGCCGGCATGTTGCGAGCGGCGGGGGCGGCGCCGGATCTACTTGACCGCGAGCATCGCCTCGTTCATCACGTCCGCGCCGATCGAGGGCTTGAACTTGTCGTACATCGGCTTGACCGCGTTGCGGAACGCCGTGTTGTCGGCGATGGTGTTGATCTTCATGCCCTTCTTCTCCAGCCCGGTCAGCAGCATCTTGGCATTGGCCGCGGCGGCGATGCGCTGCGGGCCGAGCGCCGACTTGCCGGCCTCGCGGACGATCTCCTGCAGGTCCTTGGGCAGCTTGTCGAACGACCGCTTCGAGGCCAGGAGCGCGATCATCGAGTAGGTGTGGTTGGTCAGCGACAGGAACTTGGTGATCTCGTTGACCTTGAGCGAATCGATCGGGCCGATCGGCAGCTCGAGCCCGTCGACCGTGCCCTGCTGCACGGCCGTGTAGGTCTCGCCCCAGGCCATCGGCACCGCGTTGCCGCCGAGCGAGGTGAACATGTCGATGTAGACCGGGTTCTGCATCACGCGGTACTTCACGCCCTTGATGTCCTCGGGCCGGTTGACCGGGCGCACGTTGTTGATCATGTGCCGGAACCCGCCCTCCATGTAGGCGAGCGAGATGATGCCCTTGGCTTCGAGCTTCTTCGCCAGCAGCTGGCCCATCTTGCCGTCGAGCGCCTTGTGGGCCTGCGCCTCGTTGCGATACAGGAACGGCAGGTCGTTGATCTGGAACGCCGGCTCGACCTGCGCCACGACCGCGTTGGTGATCACCGCGGCGTCGACGGTGCCGAAGCGCAGGCCCTCGAGCAGCGGCTTCTCGTCGCCGAGCTGGCGATTCGGGAACAGCTGCACCTCGATGCGGCCGCCGGACTGGCGCTCGACGGTCTGCTTGAAGAAGATCGCGCCGGCCGCGTACGGGTCCTGCGGGTTCTCCGGCGTGACCCAGCCGAGCTTGAAGGTGAACTTCTGCTGCGCACCGGCCGCGCCGGCGAGTGCGAGACACCCTGCGGCGGCCAGCGCCGCGAGGATCCTGATCGTGCGGATTGCCATGTCGTCCCCCGAATCTCCAGGAATTGCCCGCCCGCTCCGGGGCAGGAATCGGCGCCGTGCGCTCGCTTTGCCGCTGCGTCGCGACGCCAGCGCAGAGCATAGCGCAATCCACGCGGATGGACCACCGGTGCGGCGCTCGCGCGTCCGTCCCGCCGCAGCGCGTGCCGGACTCGCGGGCACGGCGTCCCCGCGGCCGCGGCGGCCGATGCGCTAATGTCTCGGCTCCGGCCGGACCCGGTGCCGGCGCTCCACCCCACCCTGGACCAGCAATGACATTCGATACCGACGTCCTGATCGCCGGCGGCGGCCCGGTCGGGATGACCCTCGCGCTCGACCTGGCGCGGCGCGGCGTGCGCTCGATCGTCGCCGAGCGCAACCCGACCACCACCGCGCACCCGAAGATGGACATCACCAATGCGCGCTCGATGGAGCTGTTCCGCGGCGTCGGCATCGACGCGGCGCTGCGCCGGGTGGCGGTGCCCGAGGACCACTGCTTCGACGTCGCGTGGGTGAGCGCGATGAACGGCCACGAGCTGCACCGGTTCGGCTACCCGAGCGTGACCGAGCACCGGTTGCGCGCGCGCGCGCGCAACGACGGCAGTTCGCCCGCCGAGGCGCCGATGCGGGTCTCGCAGGTGGTCATCGAGCCGGCGCTGCGCGCGGCGATCGAGGCCGAGCCGCTGGTCGACGTGCGCTTCGGGGTGGCGTTCGAGGAATTCACGCAGGACCGGGACGGGGTCGACGCGGTGCTGCGCGCGCGCGACGGCGGCGCCGCGGTCCGGGTGCGCGCGCGCTACCTCGCCGGCTGCGACGGCGGCTCGAGCCGGGTGCGGGAGTGCCTGGGCATCGGGCTCGCCGGAGACATGGGGATCATGCAGCGCTACATGGTGCACTTCCGCTCGGCGCGGCGCGATCTCCTGATGCGCTGGGGCATCGCCTGGCACTACCAGAGCGCGTTCGGCACGCTGATCGCGCAGAACGACCGCGACGTCTGGACCCTGCATGCGCGGCTGCCGCGCGACGTCGCGCTCGACGCGATCGATCCGGCGGACCTGGTGGCGCGCTTCGCCGGCGCGCCGGTCGAACTCGAGGTGCTGGTTGCCAATCCCTGGGTTCCGCACCTGGTGGTGGCCGAGTCCTACGGCCGCGGCCGCGTGGTGCTGGCGGGCGATGCCGCCCATCAGTACATTCCCACCGGCGGTTACGGCATGAACACGGGCGTGTGCGAGGCCTTCGACCTCGGCTGGAAGCTCGCGGCGCTGCTCGGGGGCTGCGGCGGGCCGGGGCTCCTGGCGAGCTATGCGCACGAGCGCCGGCCGGTCGCCGTGCGCAATCGCGAGGCCTCGCGCCGGCACAGCGAGGTGCGCGCGCAGATCGGCGCGCTGTACGTGCCGGCGCTGCAGGCGGACGGACCGGACGGGGACGCCTGCCGGCGCGACGTCGGCGCGCGCATCGCCGCGCTGGGCAATGCCGAGAACGAGAGCTGGGGGATCGAATTCGGCTACGCGTATCGCGACTCCCCGATCGTCGCCGCGGAGCCCGACGCGGACTGGGTCGACGATCCGCTGGTCTACCGCCCCACCACCGCGCCCGGCGCGCGCCTGCCGAGCGTGTATCTCGCCGACGGCAGCCAGCTCTACGACCGCCTGTCGCGCTGGTTCACCGTGCTCGTCGCCGGAACGGGCCGTGCCGATGCGTTCGAGAGCGCGGCGCGCACGATCGGCGTGCCGCTCGCGGTCGTGCGCCTCGACGACCCCGCGCTGGCGCCGATCTACGCGGCCGACCTGGTCCTGGTGCGCCCGGATCACCACGTCGCCTGGCGCGGCGCCGCGCCGCGCACCGAACGCGACGCGCTGGCGATCCTGCGCCGCGCCCTCGGCTGGGAGGTCGCGGCGGCGCCGTGAGCGGGGCCGGTGCCGCCGCGCGCGGCGCCAAAGTCCGTACACTGCGGGGCGGGGCGGCCCCGGGGCGCGGCGCCTGTCGCGCGCCCGGCGGCAGTCCCGTCGCCTGAACCCGCCCGTGCCGACCCCGTGATCCCCTCCAGACCGAGTTGCCGATGACTGCCAGCGCCAGCGCCCCCCGCCCGGATTTCCTCGTCATCGTCGTCGACGACATGGGCTGGTCCGACCTGTCCGCCTTCGGCGGCGAGATCGCCACGCCCCACCTCGACGCGCTCGTCGCGCGCGGCGTGCGCCTGACCAATTTCCACACCTCGCCGCTGTGCGCGACCACGCGCGCGATGCTGATGACCGGCTGTGACCACCATGAGGTGGGCATGGGCACGATGGTCGAGATCCGCACGGCCGAGCAGACCGGCCAGCCCGGCTACGAGGGGTGGCTCACCGATCGTGCCGCCACGATCGCCGAACGCCTGCGCGACGCCGGCTACCGGACCATGATGGCCGGCAAGTGGCACCTCGGCGTGGAGGCGCCGTTCCGCTCGATGCCGCGCGCCAAGGGCTTCGAGCATTCGTGGGCGCTGATGCAGGGCGAGCACAACCACTACGGCGGCGACCAGACGCCGGAGACCGCGAGCACCCACGGCGAGTCGCGCTACCGCTGCGACGACCAGCCGGTCACCTTTCCGCTCGGCGCGTATTCGACCGATTTCTTCGCCGACCGTCTGATCGACCAGCTCGAGGCCGCGCGCGGCGACGCGCGGCCGCTGTTCGCCTACCTCGCCTTCACCGCGCCGCACAGCCCGCTGCAGGCGCCCGAGGACCTGGTGGCGCGGTACCGCGGCGTCTACGACGAGGGCCCCGAGGCGCTGCGCGAGAAGCGCCTCGCGCGGCTGCGCGCGCTGGGCATCGCGGCGGGGTCCGCGCGGCCCGCGGAGCTGCGCGGCGGCGAACCCTGGGCGTCGATCGCGCCCGAGGAGCGGCGCGTGCAGGCGCGCAAGATGGAGGTCTACGCGGCGATGGTCGACGCCCTCGACCGCGCGGTCGGCCGGGTGGTCGACGCCCTGCGGCGCATCGGACGGCTGGACAACACCACGATCCTGTTCTTTTCCGACAACGGGCCGTCGGGGACGCCGCGCGAGAGGACGCCGCCGTGGCGCGACTGGATCGCCGCCAACGCCGACAACCGCCTGGAGAACATCGGGCGCATGACGAGCTACACCTCGATCGGGCCGCGCTGGGCGCAGGCGCAGTCGGCGCCGTTCTTCCTGTTCAAGCGCTACACCAGCGAGGGCGGGGTGCGCACCTGCGCGTTCGCCAGCGGGCGCGGCGTCGCGCCGCGCCGCGAGTCCGAGGCCTTCCTGCACGTGATGGACGTCGCGCCGACCCTGCTCGCGATGGCCGGCCTCGATGCCGCGCCGCCGCCCGGGAAGCTGCCGATGCGCGGCGTGTCGGCCGCCGCGATCCTCGCCGGCACCGTCGACGAGGTCCACGCCCCCGACGAGCGCATCGCCTGGGAGCTGGCCTACGGCCGCGGCGTCAAGATCGGCGACTGGAAGGCGATCTACCTGCCGGCGGTGGTCAACAACGTCGTCCCCGAGGTGCCCGCGAAGCGCTGGCTGCTCTACAACATCGCGCGCGATCCCGGCGAGACCACCGACCTGGCCGCGGCCGAGCCGCAGCGGCTGCAGGCGCTGATCGCCGCCTGGGAGGCCTACGCGCGCGAGACCGGCGTGGTGGTGCCGGACGGCGCCTAGCCGCGTCCGCGCCGGCCGCGCCGCGCGACGGGCGCCGCCGCTGCCGACATCGAATCATCAACCTGGGAGTTGCCATGCATCCGAAGACCCGCTATCTGCTGACCGCCGCCATGGACGTCGACCCCGACAAGGAGGCGCTGTTCAACGAGGTCTACGACACCGAGCACATTCCGGAACTGCTCAAGGTGCCGGGCGTGCTCGCGGTGCACCGCCACGTGCTGGTGCCGCTGGAGATGAGCCTCGGCGGCCAGAAGCGCACCATGGTCGCCGAGGGCGAGCCCAAGTACACCGCGATCTACGAGCTCGAGAACGCGGAGGTGCCCGCCAGCGCCGCCTGGGCCGCCGCGGTCGAGGCCGGGCGCTGGCCCGCGCAGGTGCGTCCGTACACCCGCAACCGCCGCCACACGCTGCGCATGGTCATGCGCTAGGCGCCGGCCGCCACGCGGCGACAGCCGCGCAGCGACAGCGGCGCGGCTAGAGCGTCGCGACGTGCGCGCGCAGGAAGGCGAGGCTGCGCTTCGGCGAGAACGACGGGATGGTGCAGCCCGGCGCCAGCAGGAAGTGCTCGCGGCCGGCCTGCGCGACCGCGTCGTCGACCTGCGCGGCCAGCGCGGTGAGGGACAGGTCGGCGAAGCGGGTCTCGTCGAGCCCGCCCATCAGGCACTTGTCGGTCCACGTGCGCAGCTGCGCCAGCGACGGGTTGCCGGGCAGGCGGTCCGAGAGGTTGATCACCTCGCACGGGTAGTCGCGCACCCGCTCCATCGCCAGGCCGGTGCCGTGCACGTGCAGCACGCGCACCATGCCGCGCGCCTCCTCGAGGATGCGCAGGTCGAACGGGCGCAGGAAGGTCTCGTAGACCGCGTCGTTGTTGCCGCGCGGCTGGCCGGCGGGGATGGCCGAGTTGACCGAGTAGAAGAAGCCCTCGACGCCCAGCTTCTTGAGCGCCCGGACATAGGCGCAGATCGACGCGCAGGTGCGCTCGAGCGCGTCGAGCGTGGCCTCGCGATAGGTCCACAGGGCCGCCTCCTGGTCGCGACCGATGTTGCGCAGGATCGACTGGTACGGGTCGAAGCCGGTGTCGAGCAGCGGGAAGTCCGGCCCCATCGCCTGGCGCAGCGCGGCCAGGCAGGCCAGCTGGACCGCGAAGTGCGGCGCGTCCGCATCGTAGGCCGGGATGCGGTCCAGCAGCGCCGGGCTGTCGAGCGAGCGCAGCTCCGGCGGCACCGGATAGCGGTAGTCGCCCATCACCTTCGCATAGTCCCAGCCGTAGGCCTTGAGGAACTTCTCGTGCAGGCCGGCGGTGTCGGCGGCGCCGAGATGGTCGGACAGGAAGTGCACCCAGGTCGTCACCGGGATGCGGTCGACCGGGCGGCCCTCGACGGCGGCGAAGAAGCGTTCGCGGGGAGTCATGGCCGCGCGCCTATTCGGGCTGGATGCCGGCGGCACGGATCAGCGCGCCGATGCGCTCGACCTCCGCCTGCATGAGCTTCTGGAACGCGTCCGGCGACTCGCTCGGCGCCGCGACCATCGACTGCGCCGCGAACTGGGCGCGCACATCCGGCTGGCCGAGCGCCCCGGCGATCTCGCGATGCAGGCGCGCCAGCACGGGCGCGGGCGTGCCGGCCGGCGCGGCGAAGCCGATGCGCGCCGAGAAGCGGAACCCGGGCGTGCCGGCCTCGACCGTGGTGGGCACGTTGGGCAGGGTCGGCAGGCGTTCGCCCGAGGTGACCGCGAGCGCGCGCAGGTTGCCGGCCTGGATCTGCTTCAGCGGCGTCTGCACCAGGTCGAACATGACCTGGATGGCGCCGCCGATCAGGTCGACCTGCGCCTGCGACGCGCCCTTGTAGGGGATGTGGGTGAGCCGGGTGCCGGTGAGCGCGGCGAACTGCTCGCCCGCGAGGTGCAGCGTGTTGCCGACGCCGGCCGAGCCGTAGGCGACCTTGCCCGGGTTGGCGCGCGCGTAGGCGATGAACTCGGCCAGCGTGTTGGCCGGCACCTTCGGGTTGATCGCCACCACCAGCGGCGACTCGATCGCGTTGGAGACGAAGGCGAAGTCGCGCACCATGTCGATCGGCGTCTTCTTCGCCAGCGCCGGCAGCGAGGCGTGGGTGACGACGCCGACCAGATACAGCGTGTGGCCGTCGGGCGCCGACTTGGCCACATGCTCGGCGCCGATCAGGGTATTGCCGCCGGGCCGGTTCTCGACGATCACCGAATGCTTCATGGTGTCGGTGAGCTTGGTGGCCACGGTGCGCGCGACGAAGTCCGACGAACCGCCGGCGGTGAACGGCACGACGATGCGGATCGGCCGCCCGGCGGCGGGGAAGTCCTGCGCGGGCGCGGCGGCGGCCGCCAGCAGCAGGGTCGCGGCGAGGGACCGCGCGAATCGGGTGATCATGAGGTTCTCCTACGGGGAAAACCAGTCTAGCACGCGTGTTTTCGCCCGCTGCGCGCACGCGCGCCGCGCGTTCGTGCCGACTGCTGCCGCGGGCCGCGCCTAGCCCTTGAGGTAGGCGGGCAGCGCGAGGCAGAGCGCCGGGAACGCGGCGAGCAGGCCCAGGCGCACGAGGTTGGAGGCGATGTACGGCGCCACGCCGCGGTAGATCGCGGGCAGCCCCACCTGCGGGGCGATGCCGTGGATGACGAAGACGTTCATGCCCAGCGGCGGGATCAGCATGCCCAGCTCGATGAGCACGACGTTGATGATGCCCCACCACACCGGGTCGAAGCCCCAGCTCTTGACGAGCGGCAGCACGAACGGGAGCGTGATCACCATCGCCGCGACCTCGTCGAACACCGCGCCCAGCAGCAGGTACATCGCCATCAGCAGCACCAGGATCAGGCCGATCGACAGGCCCGATTCCGAGATCGCCCGGATCAGCGCCGCCGGCGCCTGCGACACCGCGACGAAATAGCCGAACAGCGAGGCGCCGACGATGATCACGTAGATCATCGCGGTGGTGCTGGCGACGTCGGTCAGGGTGCTCCAGAACGTCTGGCGGTTCAGCCGGCGCCGGGCCGCGGCGAACAGGAACGCCAGGGCCGCGCCCACGGCCGCGCCCTCGGTGGCGGTGAACACGCCCCAGGTGATGCCGCCGAGCACGATCAGGATCAGGAAGATCACCGCCCAGCTGCGGCGCGCCTCGCGCCAGCGTTCCGCCCACGACAGCCGCTCGCCGGCGGGCGCGTGCGCCGGCCGGATCCGCGCGTAGGCCGCGATCGCGATGAAGTGCAGGACCACGGCCAGCAGCGCGGGGAGGATGGCGGCAGCGTACAGGGTCAGGATCAGCTGCTCGGCGAGCACCGCGTAGATCACCATGATCACCGAGGGCGGCACGAGGATGCCGAGCGTGCCGCCGCCGGCCACCGTGCCGGTCGCGAAGCCCGGGTGATAGCCGCGCGCGAGCATCGCCGGCAGCGCGACCTTGCCGAAGGTCGCGGTGGTGGCGATCGAGCTGCCGCACACCGCGCCGAAGCCGGCGCAGCCGCCGATGGTCGCCATCGCCAGGCCGCCGCGGCGGTGCCCGGTCAGCGCGTAGGCGAGCCGGTACAGGTCCTCGGAGAGGCCGGCGGTGCCGGCGAAGCCGCCCATCATGATGAACAGCGGGATGGTCGCGAGGTCCTGGTTCGAGAACGCGCTCGAGGTCTCCGAGGCGAGGAGCGAGAACGCCGGCCCGAAGCCGCCGAGCAGGCCGAACCCGGCGACGCCGGCCACGCCCATCGCGATGCCGAGCGGCACGTGCAGCAGGATGAGCGCGAACATGCCGCCCAGCCCGAGCGCGGCGATCGAGAGCGGGTCCATCGTCTAGGGATCCGGCGCCGCGTCCGCGGCGTCGCGCACGGCGCGGGCGAGCACCACCAGGCCGGCCAGCGCGGTCACCGCGACCAGCGCGGCGACCACCCACCACCAGGGCGCGATCGGCCAGCGCAGGATCGCGGTGGCCTCGCCGGAGCGCGACAGCTCGGCGGAGAAGCGCACGTACTGCCACGCCATGAGGACGAAGAACGCGGCGGTGACGAGCGCGCCGAACGCGTCGAGCCAGCGCGCCGCGCGTGTCCCGAGCGCGCTGCCGACGATGCGGATGGTGACGTTGGCGCGCGCCACCAGCAGCGCCGGGAAGCAGGCGGCGATGATGATCGCGGTGGCCAGGGTGGCGACGTCGTTGAAGCCGTGGATCGGCCGGTTGGCGAACTTGCGCAGCAGCACGTCGGCCATGGTCGCCAGCGCCAGCGCGAGCAGGACCGCGGCCGCGCCCAGCGCGAGGATGCGGGCGACGCGCGCGGCGTGCCGCTCGAGGTTGGCCAGCACGGCGGCGGCCCCCGGGGCGCCTACTTGCCGCCGCGGATCCTGGCGAGCTCGGCCTGCAGCACCTTGTAGACGTGCTCGTTGCGCGGCTTCTGCGCGCGCCAGGCGGCGGTGACGCCGTCGACCGCCTTGCGGAACTCCTCCGCCGTCGCGGCGTCGGCGCGGGTGACCGTGTTCCTCGGCTGCTTGGCGACCCGTTCCATCGTGCCGTTGTTGAGGGCGTCGGCCATCTCGCCGAAGCGCTTGGCGAACGCCTCGCCGCTGTAGCGGTCGAGCGCGGCGCGCGCGGCCGGCGGCAGGGCATCGTAGCGGCTCTTCAGCATCGGCACCATGACGGCGGTGCCGCCCAGCGGCACCGCGAGGTGATGCGGCGCGACCTCGTCGATCTTGAAGGTGCCGACGAAGTTCCACTCGGCCAGGGTGCCGTCGACGACGCCCTTGGCGATCGCCTCCGCGGTGTTCGGCGCGCCGATGATCACCGGCGTCATGCCCAGCGCCTCGGCGATGCGGCCGCCGATCGAGCTGCCGACGCGCATGCGCTTGCCCTTGAGGTCGGCGAGCGCCTTGAGCGGGGTCTTGGCGTGCAGGCTCACCGGCGGCACCGCGCCGATCAGCAGCAGTTTCAGGTCGGCGAAGCCGACCAGCTCGTTGCGCGCGGCCAGCCGCGTCAGGGCCAGCGAGGCTTCGGCGGCGTTGCGGGTGATGAACGGCAGCTCGACGACCTCGGTGTCGTCGAAGCGGCCCGGGGTGTAGCCGGGCACGGTCCAGGCCATGTCGGCGACGCCGTCCTGCACCAGCTTGAACTGCTGCAGGGGATTGCGTCCCAGGGTGCCGCCGGCGTACATCTCGATCTTCAGCGCGCCGTTGGACGCCTGCGTGACATCCTGGGCCCAGGCGGTGAACACGCGCGCGGTGAACGGCGCCTGCGGCGGCTCGAAGCTGGCGAACTTGAGCGTCACCGGCTGCGCGACGGCCAGGCCCGCGCAGGCGAGCATGCCCAGGGGCAGGAAGCGGCGGAGCAGCGTGATCATGGGGCGAATCTCCTCGTCGATTGGTGTTGTGTGGCGCGGCACGGTGGTGCGGCGCGGCGCGCGGGTGAACCTTAGCGCATCGGTGCCGGTCTGTCGAGGCGCGCGCCGGCCGCCGCGCCGGGGTGGCGCGGGGGAGGGCGCGGCGATTTTTCCCGGGTGTTGGAAATAACCGACACCGCACCGTTTTGACCGGTGCTAGCGTTCGGGCCCATGAAGAAACTCTGGGACATCTCGCCGCCGGTCGATGCCGCGTCGCCGGTGTTTCCCGGCGACACGCCGTACCGGCAGTCCTGGTCGGCGACGCTGTCGCCGGACTGCCCGGTCAATGTCTGCGCCATCACGCTCTCGCCGCACGTGGGCGCGCACGCCGACGCGCCGCTGCACTACGATCCGGCCGGGCGCGCGGTCGGCGCGCTGGACCTCGACCCCTACCTCGGCCCGTGCCGCGTGATCGATGCGCGCGGCTGCGGCGCCCTGGTGCGCATCGAGCATCTGGCCCACGCGCTCGCCGCCCTGCCGCCGCGCGTGCTGGTGCGCACCTGCGCGCGCTTTCCGTTCGCGCGGTTCGACGACGCGCTCTGCGGCATCGCGCCGGAGGCGGTGGTCGCCCTGGCGCAGCGCGGCGTGCGCCTGATCGGCATCGACAGCGCCAGCGTCGACCCCGCCGCGAGCAAGACGCTCGATGCGCACCAGGCGCTGCGCCGGCTCGACCTGCGCGTGCTCGAGAACCTGGTGCTCGACGACGTGCCGCCGGGCGACTACGAACTCATCGCCCTGCCGCTCAAGCTCATGAGCGCCGATGCCAGCCCGGTGCGCGCGGTGCTGCGCGAACTCTGAAGGACGACCCGATGACCGCATTCCCGACCCTGGCCGAGTGCCGGCGCCGCGACGACCTGGACCCGCTGCGCGCCCTGCGCGCGCTGTTCGACCTGCCCGCCGGCGTGACCTACCTCGACGGCAATTCGCTCGGCGCGCTGCCGCGCGCGGCGCCGGCGCGCCTGGCCGCGGCCGTGACCGCGGAGTGGGGGCAGGGGCTGATCCGCAGCTGGAACAGCGCGGGCTGGTTCGACCTGCCGCAGCGCGTCGGCGACAAGATCGGCCGCCTGGTCGGCGCCGGCGCCGGCGAAGTGGTGGCCGTCGACGGCACCTCGATCAACCTGTACAAGGTGCTGCACGCCGCGCTCGACATCGCGGCGGCCGACGCGCCGGCGCAGCGCCGCGTGGTCAGCGAGCGCAGCAACTTCCCCACCGACCTCTACATCGCCGAGGGGCTGTGCCGCGCGCGCGGGCTGACCCTGCAGCTGGTCGACGCCGACGAGCTCCCGGGCGCCCTCGACGACGGGGTCGCCGTGCTGCTGCTCACGCACGTGAACTACCGCACCGGCGCGATGCACGACATGGCCGCGCTCACGCGCGCCGCGCACGCGCGCGGCACCCTCGTCATCTGGGACCTCGCGCACAGCGCCGGCGCCGTGCCGGTCGACCTGCGCGGCGCGGACGCCGACTTCGCCGTGGGCTGCGGCTACAAGTACCTGAACGGCGGGCCCGGCGCGCCCGCCTTCGTGTGGGTGCACCCGCGCCATGCCGATCGCTTCTGGCAGCCGCTGTCCGGCTGGTGGGGCCACGCGGCGCCGTTCGCCTTCATGCCCGACTACCGGCCGGCCGCGGGCATCGCGCGCTACCAGTGCGGCACCCAGCCGATCCTGAGCCTGACCGCGCTCGACGTCGGCGTCGACACCGTGCTCGCGGCCGACGCGCTGGGCGGGATGGCGGCGCTGCGCCGCAAGTCGCTGGCGCTGACCGACCTGTTCATCGCGGGTGTGCGCGCGCGCCTGGCCGGGCACGGGTTCGAGATCGTGACCCCGGAGCCGCACGCGCAGCGCGGATCGCAGGTGAGCATCGCGCGCGCCGAGGGCGCGTATGCGATCGTGCAGGCATTGATCGCGCGCGGCGTGATCGGCGACTTCCGCGCCGGCGTGCCGGCTGACGGCGCGCGGCCCGCGGTTCCCGACATCCTGCGCTTCGGCTTCACGCCGCTGTACCTCGGCCACGCCGACGTCTGGCACGCCGTCGACGCGCTGGCGCAGGTGATGACGACGGGCGAATGGCGCGACGCGCGCTTCGCGCAACGACAGGAGGTGACCTGAGCATGAACCCAGCGCCGCAGCATCCGGGCGAGGCCGAGCGCATCGTGCGCGCCGAGAACCCCCAGCTCGATTTCAGCCGCCGCATGAGCTACGGCGACTACCTGCAGCTCGACGCCATCCTCGGCGCCCAGAAGCCGCTCTCGCCCGACCACAACGAGATGCTGTTCATCGTGCAGCACCAGACCAGCGAACTCTGGATGAAGCTGATGCTCCACGAGCTCGGCGCGGCGATCGGCGCGATCCGCGGCGACCGCCTGCCGGACGCCTTCAAGATGCTCGCGCGGGTCTCGCGCATCATGGAGCAGCTGGTCCACGCCTGGGACGTGCTGTCGACGATGACGCCGCCCGAATACAGCGCGATCCGCCCCTACCTGGCGAGCTCGAGCGGCTTCCAGAGCTGGCAGTACCGCTCGATCGAGTTCGCGATGGGCAACAAGAACCCCGCGATGCTCGCGCCGCACGCGCATCGTCCCGACCTGCATGCGCGCGTCGCCGCGGTGTTCGAGGCGCCGTCGCTGTACGACGAGTGCCTGCGCCTGCTCGCGCGGCGCGGCCTGCCGGTGCCGGCCTCGCACACCGAGCGCGACTGGCGGCAGCCCTACGTCGCCGACCCCGGGGTCGAGGCCGCGTGGCTCGCGGTCTATCGCGAACCCGCGCGGCATTTCGACCTCTACCAGCTCGGCGAGGAACTGACCGACCTCGAGGACGCGTTCCGCCTGTGGCGCTTCCGCCACGTGACCACCGTCGAGCGCGTGATCGGATTCAAGCGCGGCACCGGCGGCACCTCGGGCGTGGAGTACCTGCGCAGGATGCTCGAGGTCGTGCTGTTTCCCGAGATCTGGTCGCTGCGCACGTCGCTCTGAATTTCTGCGCCGGCGGTGCCG
>JAEUOS010000213.1 GCA_016790695.1 Burkholderiales bacterium | reverse complement strand
CGCGCGACGCGGGGTTTCTCAGCATCGGCTGATTGTAGGGCGCGCAGCGAACCACCGCGGCCCGGCGGCGCAGGCGTGAACACGCGGCCGGCTTGCTTATGCGGGAATGCCTGCCCGGCGCCAGTGCCGGCCGACTTCCGGCGCGTCCTGCGCCGTGGCCGATCATCCGGGCGGCGCGATCACTCCCACTCGATCGTCGCGGGCGGCTTGCCCGAGATGTCGTAGACCACGCGGTTGATGCCGCGCACCTCGTTGATGATGCGGTTCGACACCCGCCCCAGCAGCTCGTGCGGCAGGTGCGCCCAGTGCGCGGTCATGAAGTCCTGGGTCTGCACCGCGCGCAGGGCCACCACGTATTCGTAGGTGCGGCCGTCGCCCATCACGCCGACCGACTTCACCGGCAGGAAGACCGAAAACGCCTGCGAGGTCAGGTCGTACCAGCTCTGACCTGACGCATCCTTCGTGTTGCGCAGTTCCTCGATGAAGATCGCGTCCGCGCGGCGCAGGAGGTCGGCGTAGTCGCGCCTGACCTCCCCCAGGATGCGCACGCCCAGGCCGGGACCGGGGAACGGGTGGCGGTAGACCATCTCGTGCGGCAGGCCGAGCGCGATGCCGAGCTTGCGCACCTCGTCCTTGAACAGCTCGCGTAGCGGTTCGAGCAGCTTCAGGTGCAGCGTGTCGGGCAGGCCGCCGACGTTGTGGTGGCTCTTGATCGTGGTGGCCTTCTTGGTCTTCGCGCCCGCCGATTCGATCACGTCGGGGTAGATCGTGCCCTGCGCCAGCCACCTGGCCCTGGTGATCCTGGCCGCCTCGCGCTGGAACACGTGCACGAACTCGCGGCCGATGATCTTGCGCTTGGCCTCGGGGTCGGCGACCCCGGCCAGTTCCCCCATGAACTCGGCGCTGGCGTCGACGTGGATGATCTTCACGCCCATGTGGCGGCCGAAGGTCTCCATCACCTGCTCGCCCTCGTTCAGGCGCAGGAGGCCGTGGTCGACGAACACGCAGGTGAGCTTGTCGCCGATCGCCTTGTGGATCAGCGCCGCGGCGACGCTGGAATCGACGCCGCCGGAGAGCCCCAGAATCACCTCCTCGTCGCCGACCTGGGCGCGGATCCTCTCCACCGCCTCGGCCACGTAGTCGGGCATGTTCCAGTCCGGCCTGGCGCCGCAGATGTCGACGACGAAGCGGCGCAGGATGTCCTCGCCGCGCGGGGTGTGCGTGACCTCGGGGTGGAACTGCACGCCGTAGAAGCGCCGGTCCTCGTCGGCCATGCCGGCGATCGGGCAGCTCTCGGTGGAGGCCATGAGCTTGAAGCCCGGCGGCAGCGCGGTGACCTTGTCGCCGTGGCTCATCCACACGCGCAGCATGCCGTGGTCCTCGGGCGTGGTGAAGTCGGCGATGTCCTTCAGCAGCCGGGTGTGGCCGCGCGCGCGCACTTCCGCGTAGCCGAACTCGCGCTTCGCCCCCGCCTCGACCTTGCCGCCGAGCTGCTGCGCCATGGTCTGCATGCCGTAGCAGATGCCGAGCACCGGGACGCCGGCCTCGAACACCGCCGCCGGCGCGCGGTCGGTCGCCTCCTCGTAGGCCGACATGTGGCTGCCGGAAAGGATGATGCCCTTGGCGCCGAAGCCGCGCACGAACGCGTCGGAGACGTCGCAGGGGTGGATCTCGGAATACACGCCGGCGTCGCGCACGCGCCGGGCGATGAGTTGCGTGACCTGCGAGCCGAAGTCGAGGATCAGGATCTTGTTGTGCATGGAAGGTCGGGCGTTGCAAGAAAAAAGGCGCGGCATCGGCCGCGCCCGCCGGGTCAGTCGATGCGGTAGTTCGGCGGTTCCTTGACGATGGTGACGTCGTGCACGTGCGACTCGCGCATGCCGGCCGAGGTGATCTCGACGAACTGGGTCTGCGTGCGCATCGCCTCGATGTCGGCGCAGCCGCAGTAGCCCATCGAGGAACGCAGCCCGCCGACCATCTGGTAGATGATCGACAGCGCCGACCCCTTGTAGGGCACGCGGCCCTCGATGCCCTCGGGCACCAGCTTGTCTGCGTTGTTCTCGGGGTCCTGGAAATAGCGGTCGGCCGCGCCGTCCTTCATCGCGCCCACCGAGCCCATGCCGCGGTAGAGCTTGTAGGAGCGCCCCTGATAGAGGATGGTCTCGCCGGGTGCCTCTTCGGTGCCGGCGAACATCGAGCCCATCATCACGCAGTGCGCGCCGGCGGCGATCGCCTTGGCGATGTCGCCGGAGAAGCGCACGCCGCCGTCGGCGATCAGCGGCACGTCGGTGTCCTTGAGCGCCTGGTAGACCTCGGAGATGGCGGTGATCTGCGGCACGCCGACGCCCGCCACGACGCGGGTGGTGCAGATCGACCCGGGGCCGATGCCGACCTTGACGCCGTCGGCGCCGTGCTCGACCAGCGCCCGAGCCGCCGCGCTGGTCGCGATGTTGCCGCCGACGACCTCGACATCGGGATACTTGCGCTTGACCCACCTGACGCGGTCGAGCACGCCCTGCGCGTGGCCGTGCGCGGTGTCGACGACGATCACGTCGACGCCCGCGGCGACCAGCGCCTCGACGCGCTCCTCGGTACCCTCGCCGACGCCGACCGCGGCGCCGACGCGCAGCTTGCCCTGCTCGTCCTTGCTCGCGTGCGGGTGCTCGGTCGACTTGAGGATGTCCTTGACGGTGATGAGCCCGCGCAACTGGAACTTGTCGTTGACCAGCAGGATCCGCTCGAGGCGGTGCTTGTGCAGCAGCGCCTTGGCCTCCTCGGGCGAGGCGCCCTCCTTCAGGTAGATCAGGCGCTCGCGCGGGGTCATGATCGCCGCGACCGGCGCGTCGAGGTTGGTCTCGAAGCGGTAGTCGCGGTTGGTGACCATGCCGACCACCACCCCCTTCTCGACCACCGGGAAACCCGAAACCTTGTGCTGGTGTGTCAGCGCAAGCAGCTCGCGAACCGTTATGGACGGTGTCACCGTCATCGGATCGCGCAGGATGCCGGACTCGAAGCGCTTGACCTTGGCCACCTCGGCCGCCTGCAGCCGGGCCGGGAGGTTCTTGTGGATGATGCCGATGCCGCCTTCCTGGGCGATCGCGATCGCCAGGCGCGCCTCGGTGACGGTGTCCATCGCCGCGGACACCAGCGGAATGTTCAGGCGTATCTTGCGGGTCAGCCGGGTCGCCAGGCTGGTGTCGCGGGGCAGGATGGCCGAGTGGGCCGGGACGAGGAGAACGTCGTCAAACGTGAGGGCCTTGCCGATGAGCCGCATCGGGTGAATCCTTCGGAGTCACAAAGCGCGATTGTACGCGACGACGGACCCCGCGGCCATCGACAACTGCGGCATGGCCGCGCGCGCATTCCGATTGACGGCTTCAAGAAAACACGCTAAGGTCTTGTTAATTCAAATGATTTACCCCATCAGAAAGCACGCCATGCGCCTTGCCTCCTCCCTTGCTGCCGCCCTGGCCGTCGCCAGCCTCCTGCACGCCCTGCCGGCCGCGGCGCAGCTGTACCAGTGGCGCGATGCGAACGGCAAGATGGTGTTCTCGGACACGCCGCCGCCGCCGGGCACCCCGCCGGGCAACATCATCAAGGCGCCGAAGCCGCGGGCCGCGGCGCCGGCCGCGGCCCCGGCGGGCGCGCCCGCTGCCGACGGCGCGGTCCCCGAGAAGGGCAGCCAGCCCGGGATTTCCGGCACGCCGGGCACCGCCACCAAGGGGGGCGCGTCCAAGTCTCTGGCCGAGCGTGAAGCCGACTTCAAGAAGCGCCAGACGGAGGCGGCGGAAAAGGCGAAGAAGGACGAGGAGGCCGCCGCCGAGGCGCAGCGCCGCGAGGCCAACTGCCGCGGGCTGCGCCAGAACCTCGCGGCGATGGAAGGCGGCCAGCGCATCCGCCGCCTGAACGACAAGGGCGAGCCCTATTTCGTCGACGACGCCGAGCGCGCCAAGGACATCGAGCGCCTGCGCCGGGAGATGGCCGCGGCCAAGTGCTCGTAGCGCCGGGCCCGGGCGCGGCGCGCACGCACGACGCGCGCCGGGCCGGGCGCGCCGCGCGGCGGGTGCCGTCCTAGCGCCGGGCGGCCGCGCGCTTCTTCGCGACCCGCTCCTGGCGCGCGGTGTTCGGGTCGGCCACCAGCGGCCGGTAGAGTTCGATGCGGTCGCCGTCCCGGAGCGCGGTCTCGTGCTTCCTGAGCCGGCCCCAGATGCCGACCCGAAGCCGCATCGGGTCGTGACCGGCGATGCGCGCGGGCAGTGCCGCCGCGCGCAGCGCGTCGGCGATGCTGGCGCCGTCCGGCACGCGCACGCGACGCAATTCCTCGCCGTCCGGCGCCGCCCAGGCGACCATCACCTCGATCGACTCACCCATAGAGGTCCTCGGCGCGCCGGGCGAAGGCGTCGATGAACGAGTTGGCGATGCTGTCGAACACCGGCGCGACCACCCGGCCCAGCACGCTGCTGGCGAATTCGTAGTCGAGCCGGAACTCGACCTTGCACGCGCTCTCGTCGAGGGGCGTGAAGCGCCACTCGCCGGCGAGATCGGCGAACGGCCCCTCCGCCAGCCGCATCGCGATGCGCGCCGGCGCCTCGTGGCTGTTCATCGTGGTGAAGCTCGAGCGCACGCCGCGGAAGTCGATGTCGACCGTCGCGCGCACGCGGCCGTCGGCCTCGACCGACTCGCGCGCCCCGCCGCACCAGGGCATGAAGCGCGGATACTCGGGCACGCGCGCCACGAGGGCGAACATGCGCTCGGCGCTGTAGGGAACCAGGACGGACTTGCGGATCTGCGGCACGGCGTGGCGGCGCGCGGCGCGCGCGGGGCGGGAGAGGCGGGTTGCTACAATCGCGATTTTAGCGGAGCCGCCGCCGCGCGCACGCGATGAGCATCACGCAGAACAAGAAGGCGTCCTTCGACTACTTCATCGAGGAACGCTACGAGGCGGGACTGGTGCTCGAAGGCTGGGAGGTCAAGGCCATCCGCGCCGGCCGCGCCGAGATCAAGGAAGGCTACGTCATCGTCCGCGACGGCGCGCTGTACCTGATCGGGTCGCACATCAGCCCGCTGCCGGAGGCGTCGACCCACATCCGGCCGGACCCCACGCGCACCCGCAAGCTGCTGCTCAAGGCCGAGGAGATCCGGCGCCTGATCGGCAAGGTCGAGCAGCGCGGCTTCACCCTGGTGCCGCTCGACCTGCACTACCGCAACGGCCGCATCAAGCTCGAGATCGGCCTGGGCCGCGGCAAGCAGAAGGCCGACAAGCGCGAGACCGAGAAGAAGCGCGAGTGGGGCCGGGAGAAGCAGCGCCTGATGAAGTCGGCCAACCGCTAACCGGTCTCAGCGGCGCACGGGCGGCGTCAATCGCCGCCGCCGCCGCACCCGCCGCCGTCCGACGCACCGCCATCGCCGCCGCCCGCGGCGGCGCCGTCGCCAAAGCCGTCGGTGCCGCCGTCGATCGACGCGCTGGCGAAGTCCCCTCCGCAGTACACGGCACCGGTGGCGCCCGCCTTGAGCGCGGCGCAGTCGGCGGCGTAGACGAAGCCGCCGGCGATGCCGAGCTTGGCATCGAGGGCGAAGAGCAGCGGCAGCCGCGTCGGGTTGCGCGCGTCGATGTTCTCCTCCTTGCAGCAATGCCACCACACGCGCCGCAGCCCGGCATTGCTCTCCTTCCGTTCCGGCGCCAGGACCGCGGCCGGCGAATGGTGCAGGAATCTGCCGAACGCCTCGCGGCAGAACGCCTCGTAGTTCTTCGTGTAGAGAATGAACTCGTGCCACAGGTCGTCGGCCACCTGCGAGGGCATGGAGACGAACCGCCGGCCGCTCTTCAGGTGGGCGAGGAAGAAATGGCGCAGCCCGCGCGCCACCAGGGCGATGTCCTTGCGCGCCAGTTCGGGCCGCCGCTGGCTGAGCCTGTCGAACAGGCCGCGCGGAAACACGTAGGCACGGATGTATTCGGCACGCCTGAGTCGACGGTATTGCGCCCAGACCGCGACGGCGACCAGGCACGCCAGCGCGGCAAGGACGAACGCAGCCACACCCATCGCCGGCTACGCCTTGCCGGACTCGCCTTGCCTGACCACCGCCATCGCGGTGGCGATCAGGCTCGAGACGTCGGCGAGGTTGGCCGGCAGGATCAGCGTGTTGTTGGTGCGCGCGAGGTTGGCGAACGCGCCGACGTACTGCTCGGCCACCTTGAGGTTGACCGCCGCCCCGCCGCCGGGGGCCTGGATCGCGGCCGCGGTCTTGCGCAGCGCCTCGGCGCTCGCCTCGGCGATCGCGAGGATCGCCGCCGCCTGGCCCTGGGCGCGGTTGATCGCCGCCTGCTTGTCGCCCTCGGACTTCTGGATCGCCGCCTCGCGCTCGCCGGTGGCGATGTTGATCTGCTCCTGCTTGCGGCCCTCGGAGGCCGCGATCAGCGCGCGCTTCTCGCGCTCGGCGGTGATCTGCGCCTGCATCGCGTGCAGGATCTCCTTGGGCGGCGTCAGGTCCTTGATCTCGTAGCGCAGCACCTTGACGCCCCAGTTGAGCGCGGCCTGGTCGAGCGCGGAAATGACGCTGTGGTTGATGTTCTCGCGCCCCTCGAAGGTCTTGTCGAGCTCGAGCTTGCCGATCACCGAGCGCAGCGCCGTCTGCGCGAGCTGGCTGATCGCCGCGACGTAGTTCGACGAGCCGTACGACGCCGCCACCGGGTCGGTCACCTGGAAGTACAGCACGCCGTCGACCTGCAGCTGGGTGTTGTCGCGCGTGATGCAGATCTGGCTCGGCACGTCGAGCGGGATCTCCTTGAGCGAATGGCGGTAGGCGACGCGCTCGATGAACGGCATCACGAACGCAAGCCCGGGCTCGAGGGTGCGGTCGTACTTGCCGAGGCGCTCGACGACATAGGCGTGCTGCTGCGGCACCTGATAGACCGACTTGACGACGAAGACGATCGCCGCGATGAACAGGAACAGCCCGATGGACGCGAATTCCATGTGAGTCTCCGTGGCGTGACAGGCGCCCCCGGCCAGGCCGGTACCGGGCCGCTGCCGCCGTCAGTGATGATGGGGGGTTCGTAGCACCAGCGTGTTGCCGCGCATTTCGCGGATCGGCAGGCGCTCGCCGGGCGCGGCCGCGCCGCCGCCCTCGAGCACCGCGTCCCATTGGGTGCCGCGATAGCTGACGCGCAGCGCGCCGTCGGCGTGGCACTCGAGCACCTCGACCAGCTGCCCGGCATCGAGCGTGACCGCGCCCTGGCCGGATTTGTGGCCGCCGCCGCGCCGGAGCACCTTCAGCACGGCGATTCCGGCCACGCTCACCGCCGCGGCGCCGGCCAGTTGCGCGGCGAAACCCGCGCCGGCCAGCGCCAGGGCGCCGCCGGCGGCAGCGCCGGCGCCGATCACCAGCAGGTACAGCGAACCGGTCATCAACTCGGCCACGACCAGCACGAATGCGGCGATGAACCAGACGACGAAAGCCTGCATGCGGGACTCCTGCGGCACGGACCCGTCCATTCTACGTCGCCGACCCCGCGCGCGCCGGTGCGCGCCGTTGGCCGACGCCGCATTCCGCGTCACAATGCGCGGCCATGCATGCGCCGCTCGAACTCGTCGTCACTCCGCCCGCGCCGGCCGATCCCGGCGACCTCGACCGCAGCGCCATCGTGCGCGCGTCGTTCGCGCGCGGCCCCGTGGCGATCGCGCGCGGTGACCGGGCCGGGTTCTGGTTCCGCCGCTTCGGCATCGCGCGCGCCGGCGACTGGCCGGCGGCCGCGCTGCGGGCCGCGGCGCCGGCCGGCCACGTCCTGTGCGCCGATCCGGTGCACCTGGCGGTCAGCGGCGACACCGTGGTCCTCGACGCGACGGCCGCCGCCACGGTCGGCGCCGACGAGGCAGACGCGCTGATCGCGCGCCTGAACGCGCATTTCGCCACCGACGGCTGGCGCTTCGCGGCCGTCACGCCCGGGCAGTGGCTGCTCGAGACCCCGGCGCCGATCGACGCGACCACCACGCCGCTGGCCGACGCGCACGCGCGCCCGCTCGACGCCACGCTGCCCGCCGGCGCCGCTGCGCGCGCGCTCCGGCGCGCGCTGAACGAGGCGCAGATGCTGCTGTTCGACTGCCCGGTCAACGCGGCGCGCGCCGCGCGCGGGGTCGCGCCGATCAACGGCGTGTGGCTGTGGGGCGGCGGCACGTGTGCCGCGCGCACGGCACCTGCCGCCGCCGCGGTGCGGATGGTCTGGTCCGACCAGCGCCATGTGCAGCAACTCGCGTGCCGTGCGGGCGGCGCCGCGGCGCCCCTGCCGCCGGACGCCGCTGCCCTGCCGGTCGCGGACGGCGCCGCGGCGATCGATCTCGATCTGTCGCTGGCGGATCCGGCGACCTGGGCGCAGACGGCCCTGACGCACTGGATCGAGCCGCTGGCGCGCGTTCCCGCTCCGGTGCAGCTCACCGTGGTGCACCCGGACGCGGCACTGGGCGTGCGCCTGCGGCCGCACGATTTCCTCGCCCGCTGGCGGCGCGGATCGCTGGCGCGCCGGCTGGCGGCGGCGGGCCTCGCGGGTCGCGACACGTAGGGCGCGGCGGGCCCGCCGGTAGAATCGCCACATGTCCGAGGCCCGCCCGCGCATCGTCGCGCGCCCCTACGCCGAGCGCGCCAGCCTCACCCTCGCGCAGGCCGGCATCCATCCGGTGCTGTCGCGCATCTATGCGGCACGCGGCGTGGCGAGTGCGGCCGATCTCGACCATGCGCTCGCCGGCCTGGCCGACCCCGGCCTGCTCACCGGCGCCGACGCGGCCGCGCGCCTGCTCGCCGATGCCCTCGCGCGCGGCGCGAGGATCCTGATCGTCGCCGACTACGATTGCGACGGCGCCACCGCCTGCGCGGTCGCCGTGCGCGGCCTGCGCGCGCTGGGCGCGGCCACCGGAACGACGGCCGCGGTCGACTTCCTGGTGCCCGACCGCTTCACGCTCGGCTACGGCCTGACGCCCGAGGTGGTGGCGCTCGCCTGCCGCCATCCGCGCCTGGGCAAGCCCGACATCATCGTCACCGTCGACAACGGCATCGCCAGCCTCGACGGCGTCGCCGCCGCCAACGCGCAGGGCATCGCGGTGCTCGTCACCGACCACCACCTGCCGGGCGAGGCGCTGCCCGCGGCCGCCTGCATCGTCAACCCGAACCAGCCCGGCTGCGGCTTCCCGAGCAAGCACCTGGCCGGCGTCGGGGTGATGTTCTACGTGCTGCTCGCCCTGCGCGCCGAACTGCGGCGCCGCGGGGCATTCGCCGGCGCCGAGCCCAACCTGGGCGCGCTGCTCGACCTGGTGGCGCTGGGCACGGTGGCCGACGTGGTGCGCCTGGACCGCAACAACCGCCTCCTGGTCGCGCAGGGACTCAAGCGCATCCGCGCCGGCCGCGCCAGCCCGGGCGTGGCCGCGCTGCTCGCGGTGGCGGGGCGCAGCGCGGCGCGCGCCGGCGCGTTCGACCTCGGGTTCGCGGCCGGGCCGCGCCTGAACGCCGCCGGCCGCCTCGACGACATGACCGTCGGCATCGCGTGCCTGCTGGCCGACGACCTGCCCGCCGCGATGGGCCTGGCGCAACGCCTCGACGAACTCAACCGCGAACGGCGCGACATCGAGGCGCGCATGCGCGACGAGGCGCTGGCGTCGCTCGCGGTCGACGATCCCGGCGAGCGCTTCACGATCGCGCTGTTCGACCCCGCGTGGCACCAGGGCGTGGTCGGCATCGTCGCCTCGCGCGTCAAGGACCGCTATCACCGCCCGGCGGTCGTGTTCGCGCCTGGCGCGGGCGACGAACTGCGCGGCTCGGGCCGCTCGATCGGCGCGCTCAACCTGCGCGACTGCCTGGACCTGGTGTCGAAGGCGGAGCCGGGCCTGCTGCGCCGCTTCGGCGGCCACGCGATGGCCGCCGGTCTCACCATCGCCGCCGCCGACTTCGCGCGCTTTGCCGCCGCCTTCGAGGCCGCGGCGCGGCGCATGCTCGCCCCCGCCGACCTCGGCGCGACCGTCCTCACCGACGGCGCGCTCGAGCCGTCCTACCTCAACCTGCCGTTCGCGCGCGCGCTCGAGGACGAGGTGTGGGGCCAGGGATTCGCCGCGCCGACCTTCGCCGACACCTTCAACATCGCGGCGCAGCGCCTGGTGCGCGAGCGTCACCTGAAGCTCTCGCTCGAGCGCGGCGGGCGCCTGCTCGACGCCATCCAGTTCAACGCGACCGAGCGCCTGCCGGCGCGCGCGCGCGTCGCCTTCCGCCTGGGCATCGACGAGTACAACGGCAATGCGCGGGCCGGCATCTTCGTGGAGGCCTGGGAGGCTGCCTGAGCGCCGGCGTACGTATAATGGCAGGTTGCCTCACCGACCGCCCCGCCCGAGGGGTCCCCGCGCCATGGAAGCCGAATTCCTCAACAGCCTCGAAGCCAAGCTCGCCGACCTCTCGTCGCGCAGCGAAGACTTGCGGAGGTATCTTTGACTTCGACGCCAAGTTCGCGCGCCTGACCGAAGTCAACGCCGCGCTCGAGGACCCCGCGCTCTGGAATGACCCCAAGCGCGCGCAGGAACTGGGGCGCGAGAAGAAGGCCCTCGACGCCACCGTCGGCAGCCTCAACACGATCAACCGCGGCCTCGCGGACGCCGCCGAGCTGTTCGCGCTCGGCCGTGCCGAGGACGACGCCGACACCGTGCAGGCCGTCGCCGCCGACGTCGGCGCCATCGAGGCGGCCGTCGCGGAGCTCGAGTTCAAGCGCATGTTCGCCAACCCGGCGGACCCGTCGAACTGCTTCGTCGACATCCAGGCCGGCGCGGGCGGCACCGAGGCGCAGGACTGGGCGCAGATGCTGCTGCGCCAGTACCTGCGCTACTGCGAGCGCAAGGGCTTCAAGCCGGAGATCCTCGAGGAGTCGCCGGGCGACGTCGCCGGCATCAAGTCGGCCTCGATCAAGGTGGTCGGCGACTACGCCTACGGCTACCTGCGCACCGAGACCGGCGTGCACCGGCTGGTGCGCAAGTCGCCGTTCGATTCGGCCGGCGGCCGCCACACCTCGTTCGCCAGCGTGTTCGTCTACCCCGAGGTCGACGACTCGATCGAGGTCGACATCAATCCCGCCGACCTGCGCGTCGACACCTTCCGCGCCTCCGGCGCCGGCGGCCAGCACATCAACAAGACCGACTCGGCAGTGCGCATCACCCACCTGCCGACCGGCATCGTCGTGCAGTGCCAGAACGACCGCTCGCAGCACCGCAACCGCGCCGAGGCGATGGCGCAGCTGAAGTCGCGGCTCTACGAGCTCGAGCTGCGCAAGCGCCAGGCCGAGCAGGACAACCTCGAGGCGTCCAAGACCGACGTCGGCTGGGGCCACCAGATCCGCTCGTACGTGCTCGACCAGTCCCGCATCAAGGACCTGCGCACCAACGTCGAGATCAGCAACACCAAGTCGGTGCTCGACGGCGATCTCGACGATTTCATCTCCGCGTCCCTGAAGCAGGGCGTCTGAGGCCGCGCCCGCGCGCCGCCCTTTCCCGCGAAGGCACACCACCATGTCCGCACCCGCCGCCCCCGAACCGGCCGCCGCCGACGAGAACCAGATCATCGCCGAACGCCGCGCCAAGCTCGCCGCGCTGCGCGCGCGCGGCGCCCCGGCGTTCCCCAACGACTTCCGCCGCGACGCCCACGCGGGCGAGCTGCACACCGCGCACGGCGCCGCCGACCGCGACGCGCTGGCCGCGCAGAACGTCGAGGTGGCGATCGCCGGGCGCATGATGCTCAAGCGCGTCATGGGCAAGGCCTCGTTCGCGACCGTCCAGGACGGCAGCGGCCAGATCCAGCTCTACATCAACGACCAGGGCGTCGGCGCCGACGCCCACGCCGACTTCAAGCACTGGGACCTGGGCGACATCGTCGGCGCCCGCGGCACCCTGTTCAAGACCCAGAAGGGCGAGCTCTCGATCAGCGTGCGCGAACTGCGCCTGCTCGCCAAGGCGCTGCGCCCGCTGCCGGAGAAGTTCCACGGCCTCACCGACATGGAGGCGCGCTATCGCCAGCGCTACCTCGATCTCATCACCAGCGAGCAGTCGCGCCGCACCTTCATCATCCGCTCGCAGGTCGTCACCGCGATCCGCGCGTTCATGGTCGGCAAGCACTTCCTCGAGGTCGAGACGCCGATGATGCACCCGATTCCGGGCGGCGCCGCGGCCAAGCCGTTCAGGACCCACCACAACGCGCTCGACATGGAGCTCTACCTGCGCATCGCGCCCGAGCTCTACCTCAAGCGCCTGGTCGTCGGCGGCTTCGAGCGCGTCTTCGAGATCAACCGCAACTTCCGCAACGAGGGCATCTCGACGCGCCACAACCCCGAATTCACGATGATGGAGTTCTACGAGGCCTACCGCGACTACCGCTACCTCATGGACCTGACCGAGGAGATGTTCCGGACCGTGGCGCAGCAGGTGCTCGACGCGACGCGCTTCACCTACCAGGGGCGCGAGATCGACTTCGGCCGGCCGTTCGACCGCCTGACCATCGTCGACGCGGTCAGGAAGTACGCGCCGCAGTACAGCGACGCGCAGCTGCACGACGCCGCCTTCCTGCGCGCCTGGCTCGCGCGGCACGACGCGCTGCCGCGCGGCACCCCGGGGCTGGGGGCGCTGCAGCTGGCGTTCTTCGAGGAGACCGTCGAGGCGGAACTGTGGAACCCGACCTTCATCGTCGACTATCCGGCCGAGGTCTCGCCGCTGGCGCGGCGCAACGACGCCGACCCGGAGGCCACCGACCGCTTCGAGCTGTTCATCGCCGGGCGCGAGATCGCCAACGGCTTCTCCGAGTTGAACGACCCCGAGGACCAGGAGGCGCGCTTCGACGCCCAGGTCGCCGCCAAGGCCGCGGGCGACGAGGAGGCGATGTTCAAGGACCGCGACTACATCCGCGCCCTCGAGCACGGCCTGCCGCCCACCGCCGGCGAAGGCATCGGCATCGACCGGCTGGTGATGCTGCTGACCGACGCACCGTCGATCCGCGACGTGATCCTGTTCCCCCAGCTGCGGCGCGAGGAATAGCCCGCCGTCCCACGCGCACGCGCCGGGCGCCGCGGTGAACCACCTCGCGCATTTCCTGCTCGCGCCGGCCGACGACGCCTCGCGCATGGGCACGCTGCTCGGCGATTTCGCGCGCGGCACCGACCTCTCGCACTGGCCGGCCGCGGTCGAGCGCGCGATCCGCCTGCATCGGCGCGTCGACGCGCTCACCGACGGCCACCCCGCGGTGGCCGCCGCGCGCCGCGGCCTGCCCGCCGCGTACCGCCGCTACGGCGGCATCCTGCTCGATGTCTATTTCGACCATCTGCTGTTGCACAGCTGGGCGCGCTGGCACGACCAGCCGCTCGCGGCCTTCGCCGCCGCCACCCAGGCCGGCCTGGCGCGCCTGGCCGTGCGGCTCCCGCCGCGCGCCGCCGCCGTCGCCGCCGGACTCGCGGCGCACCAGGGCCTGCTGAGCTGCGGCACGCACGCGGGCATGGCGCGCGTGCTCGCCCGGATCGGCGGGCGGCTGTCGCGCCCCGTCGCGCTCGACGCGGCGCTGCCCGCGCTCACGGCCGCGCATCCGGCGCTCGAGGACGCATTCCACGCGTTCTTCCCCGACCTGCGCGCCGCGGCGCAGGCCTACCTGACGGCCTCGACCTTGAGCACGCGGCCGTCGGCATTGTCGGTCAGCAGGTAGACCGCGCCGTCGGCGCCCACGCGCACGTCGCGAATGCGCTCGCGCAGCCCCTGCAGCAGGCGCTCCTCGCGCCGCACGCGGTCGCCGTCGAGTTCGAGCCGGACCAGCAGGCCGAACTTGAGCGAGCCGATCAGGAGGCTGCCCTTCCAGCCGGGAATCGCGTCGGCTCCGTAGAAGGCCATGCCGGAGGGGGCGATCGACGGATCCCAGTAGTGGAGCGGCTGCTCCATGCCGGGCCTGGCGCTCCCCTCGCCGATCGGCAGCCCCGAGTAGTCGCGCCCGTAGGTGATCACCGGCCAGCCGTAGTTGCGGCCGCGCTCGGGACGGTTGATCTCGTCGCCGCCGCGCGCGCCATGCTCGACCGTCCACAGCTGGCCGGTCGCCGGATTGATCGCGGCGCCCTGGATGTTGCGATGCCCGACGGTCCAGATCTCCGGCAGCGCGCCGGCGCGGCCGACGTAGGGGTTGTCGGCGACGGCACCGCCCTCGGGCCGGATGCGCACCACCTTGCCGAAGTGGGTGCCGAGATCCTGCGCGAGTTCGCGCTGGCCGCGCTCGCCCAGCCCGACCAGGAGATTGCCGTCGGCGCCCTGCACGATGCGCGAGCCGAAGTGCAGCCCGCCGCGCACCTTCGGCGCCTGCCGGAAGATCACCTGCACGTCCTCGAGCGCGGCCGGACCGAGGCGCGCGCGCGCCACCGCGGTGGCCGCGCCGCCGTCGCCGGCCTCGGCGTAGCTGAAGTAGATGGTGCGGTTGGCGGCGAAGCGCCGGTCGAGCGCGACGTCGAGCAGCCCGCCCTGCCCCTGCGCGACCACGCCCGGCACATTGCCCAGCGCGGGGCCGACGGCGCCGTCGCTGCCGATCACGCGCATGCGTCCCGGCCGCTCGGTGACCAGCAGGCGGCCGTCGGGGAGGAAGGCGAGGCTCCACGGGTACTCGAGGCCGCGTGCCAGCGTCGACACCCGGACCGTCGCGCGCTCGGTCTTGAACTCCCCGCCGGCGGCCAGGGCGACCACGCCGGACAGCGGCGCTGCGAGCGCCGCAACCAGACATGTACGGAGGAGTTTCATGGGCGATTCCGTTGCAGGATATTGCCGCCAGGGTGCTAGCGTAACATCCCCTTACAGTTCGTCACCGACAGCGGTGCGCGCGACCTGCAGACTGGGCGTTCATCGACACACGCAATTCCGCGTGATGGAGGAACCCGCAATGCAACAGGTCATTCGCACCGCCCCCCGGATCCACCCGCTCGTGGCCGCCGCCGCCGTCTCGGTGATCGCCGTCTCCGCCGCCGGCATCGGCGTCGCGACCGGCGTGCTGCCGGGCACGCGCGCCGCCGCCCTGCCCGCGTCCGCGACGGCTCCCGCCCCCGCCGCCGCGCCGGTGGCCGCGAGCGCGCCGGTGCCCGCACCGGCCGCGGCGCCGGTCATCATCGTCCAGCCGGCCGCGCCGGCCGCCGCCCCGCGTGCGGTCGAGCGGCAGCGCGCGATCCGCGTCGCGTCGGAGCGTGCCTACGAGGACACCGCGCCCGCGCGGACCGCGTCGGCCCGGCCGGCCGCAGAGCGCGCGCCGGCGCGCAACGACGCCTACGAGCCCAACCCCTACGGCAGCCCGTCGGGCGGCGTGTCGGCACCGGCTGCGGGCACCGGCACGGCCGGGGCCGCGTCGGGCGCCTACGGCGCGCCTGCCGGGGGCTACGGGGTCGCCCAGGGCAACCCCTACGGCACCGCGCCGGCCGGGGCCCAGGGCGGCGCCTACGGCCCTGCACCGGTGGCCGCTGCGCCGGCGCCGGCTCCCGCGGCCCGTCCCGTCTGCGCGAACT
>JAEUOS010000195.1 GCA_016790695.1 Burkholderiales bacterium | reverse complement strand
GAGGACATCGACGAGATCGTCGAGTCGCACCTGCGCGACGGCCGGCCGGTCGATCGTCTGCGCATCTGACGCGCCGACGACGCGGGCCAGGCGCGACGCGAGAGGAGACCGGCAATGCCAGGATCGCAGCGACTGCTGCTGCCGGGCCCGGCGGGAGCGATCGAGACCGTGATCGACGCGCCGGCCGGCGCCGCCACGGGCATCGCGCTCGTCGCGCATCCGCATCCGCTCTACGGCGGCACCCTGGACAACAAGGTCGTGCAGACCCTGGCCAAGACCATGGTCGAGCTGGGCTATCTCGCGGTGCGGCCGAATTTCCGCGGTGTCGGCGCCAGCGAGGGGGTGCACGACGAGGGGAATGGCGAGACCGACGACCTGGTGGCCGTCGTCCACGCCGTGCGCGAGCGCCACGGGCTCGCCGGGGCGCCGCTGGTCCTGGCCGGCTTCTCGTTCGGCTCGCTGGTCGTCTCGCGCGTCGCCCGGCGCCTGCCGGCCGCGCGCATGGTCTTCGTCGGCACCGCGGTCACGCGCGGCAAGGTCGAGGACGTGCCCGAGGACAGCATCATCATCCACGGCGAGACCGACGACGTGGTGCCGCTCGAGAAGGTGCTGCGCTGGGCCGAGCCGCAGGACCTGCCGGTGGTCGTCATTCCCGGCGCCGACCATTTCTTCCACCGGCGCCTGCACCTGATTCGCAACATCATCCGGCGCGCCTGGTAGGCGCGCCCGCCGCGTCGGCAGGGTCGGCGCGGGACCGAGTTGCTATAATGTAAGGCTTGATTTTCAAAGCCTTTTTCGTGTTTTTCGACATCGCATTGCGGCGCCTCGCCGGCCTCTTCCTGATCCTCTGGTGCGCGCATGCGGCGGCGCAGAATCCGCCGGCGCCCGTGGTCAACGCGCGCGCCTGGCTGCTCCTGGACATGACCTCCGGACAGGTGCTCGCGAGCCAGAACCCCGGCGACCGCGTCGAGCCGGCCTCGCTCACCAAGCTCATGACCGCGTACCTGGCGTTCTCGGCCCTGAAGGCGAAGACGATCACGCTCGAGCAGACCGTGCCGGTCTCGGAGAAGGCGTGGAAGGCGATCGGCTCGCGCATGTTCATCGAACCGCGCAAGCCCGTCACCGTCGCCGAGCTGCTGCGCGGGATGATCGTGCAGTCGGGCAACGACGCCTGCGTCGCGCTGGCCGAGCTGATCTCGGGTTCCGAGGAGGCGTTCGCCGCGGCGATGAACCGCGAGGCGCAGCGCCTGGGCATGAAGAACACCAGCTTCCGCAATTCCACCGGCCTGCCCGATCCGCAGCACTACACGACGGCGGCCGACCTGAGCGTCCTGGCGGGCGCGATCATCCGCGACTTCCCCGACTTCTACGGCCTGTACTCGATGAAGGAGTACACGTACAACGGCATCGCGCAGTCCAACCGCAACCGGCTCCTGTGGAGCGACCCGAACGTCGACGGCATGAAGACCGGCTTCACCGAGGCCGCGGGCTACTGCCTGATCTCCTCGGCCCGGCGCGGGCCGCGCCGGCTGCTCGCGGTGCTGCTCGGCGCGCAGAGCGAATCCGCGCGCGCGACCGAGTCGCAGAAGCTGCTCAATTTCGGCTTCCTCAACTACGACGCCGTGCGCCTGTACGAGAAGGACAAGAGCGTCGCCGCGCTCGAGGTGTGGAAGGGCGCGAGCCGCGAGGTCAACGCCGGCTTCGACCGCGACTTCTACGTGTCGGTGCCGCGCGGCCAGGCCGATCGCGTCAAGGCCACGCTGCTGGCGCAGAAGCCGCTGATCGCGCCGGTCGCGCAGCGCCAGAACGTCGGCACGGTCAAGGTGACCATCGACGGCCGCGACATCGCCACCGTGCCGGTGCAGGCGCTCGAGGCGGTGGCGACGGCGGGTGTGTTCGGTCGCGCGGTCGACACCGTGCGCTTGTGGTTCGCGAAGAACTGATGCGGTCAATCGAGGGAGGCGGCGAATGATCTATCTGAACGGCGAATGGATGCCGATCGAGCAGGCGAAGATCCCGGTGCTCGACCGCGGCTTCATCTTCGGCGACGGCATCTACGAGCTGATTCCGGTGTACCGGCGCAAGCCGTTTCGCGCCGACGGGCATCTGGCGCGCCTCGAGCGCAGCCTGGCCGAGGTGCGCATTCCCAATCCGTACAGCCGCGCGCGCTGGATGGAACTGGTCACCGAGATCATCGCGCGCCAGAGCTTCGACGACCAGGGCGTCTACTTCCAGGTCACGCGCGGCGTGGCCAAGCGCGACCACGCGTTTCCGGCCGGCGTCACGCCGACGGTGTTCATGATGTCCAACCCGCTCGTCACGCCCTCGGCGGAGGCGTACGCCAACGGTGTCGCCTGCGTCACCGCGCCGGACAACCGCTGGCTGCGCTGCGACATCAAGTCGACCTCGCTGCTCGGCAACGTGCTGATGCGCCAGTTCGCGGCCGACCGCGACGCGGTCGAGACCATCATGTTCCGCGATGGCTTCCTGTCCGAGGCGTCGGCCTCGAACGTCCTCATCGTCAAGGACGGCGTGATCGCCTCGCCGGTCAAGGACAACCTGGTGCTGCCCGGCATCACGCTGGATGCCGCCATCGAGCTCGCGCGCGATGCCGGCCTGCCGCTGACCCTGCGCCGCATCCCCGAGGCCGAGGTGCGCGACGCCGACGAGGTCTGGCTGTCGTCGTCGAGCAAGGAGGTGCTGGCGGTGACCCGCCTCGACGGCAAGCCGGTCGGCCACGGCGCGGCGGCCGGACGGCCCGGCCCGATGTTCGCCCGCATGCGCGCGGCCTATCAGGCCGCCAAGGACGCGCTCTAGGCCAGCGCATGAGCGAGCCGGTTTCCCTGATCGAGTATCCGGTCGACTTTCCCGTCAAGGTGATGGGCCGGACGCAGCCGGGGTTCGCCCAGGCGATGCTCGAGCTGGTCAAGCGGCATGCGCCGGATTTCGACGAGGCCACGGTCGGCATGCGGCCGTCGCGCGAGGGCCGCTTCCTGAGCCTCACCTTCGTGATCCGCGCCACCTCGCGCGCGCAGCTCGACGCGCTGTACCAGGAACTGTCGGATCATCCGATGGTGCAGATGGCGCTGTGAGCGACGCCGCCGTGGCCGAAGCCGCGCCGGCGGCGGGCATCGCCCCCGCGGGGCCCGTCGTGCGCCGCCTCGGCCGGACCGACTACGCCGCGACGCTGGCGCGCATGCGCGAGTTCACCCGCGCGCGCGACGCCGGCAGCGCCGACGAGATCTGGCTCACCGAGCACGCGCCGGTGTTCACCCTGGGCCAGGCGGCCGCGCCCGGCCACGTGCACGACGCCGGCGGCATCCCGGTGGTGTCGACCGACCGCGGCGGCCAGGTCACCTACCACGGGCCCGGCCAGCTGGTCGCCTACGTGCTGATCGACCTGCACCGCCGCGGCCTGACGGTGGGCGCGCTGGTGCGCGGCCTCGAGGCGGCGGTGATCGCGACGCTGGCGATGCTGGGCATCGCCGCGCAGCGCCGCGCCGGCATGCCGGGCGTCTACGTCGGCGCGGCGAAGATCGCCTCGCTCGGCCTGAAGGTCGCGCGCGGCCGCAGCTACCACGGCGTGAGCCTGAACGGCGACGTCGACCTGGCGCCGTTCGGCCGCATCGACCCGTGCGGATACCGCGGGCTCGCGGTCACCCGCGTCGCCGACCTGGCGCCGGGCTGGGACGGCGAGCGCGTCGGCGGCCTCCTGGCCGCGCACATCGCCGCGCAACTGAGCGAAGCCGCCGCGGCCGGCAAACGTACCGGGAGAGACTCTTGAGCATCGTATTGGGCATCGCCTCGTCGCACGACTCCTCCGCCTGCGTGTTCCGGGACGGCGTGCTGGTGGCGGCCATCTCGGAAGAGCGCATGTCGCGCATCAAGTGCGACGGCGGCCGCATGCCGCAGCTCGCGGTCGACGCCGTGCTCGGCATGGCCGGCCTGACGCGGCGCGACGTCGATCACATCGCCTCGAACTACGACCACGTGTCGGAGGCCTATTGCCGGCGCATCGAGTGGCACAAGCGCGCCGAGCGCGCGGTCTCGCGGCTCCTGAAGCGCGTCACCGGCCGCGAGAACCGCTCGCAGGTGTTCCTGCGCAGCGTGCTCAAGCACATCACCCGCGAGGACAGCACGCGCCGGCTGGAGGACTTCTTCTCGCGCGAGAAGTACCTCGCCGGCGAGGGCTTCCGCCCCGACACCCAGGTGCACTTCGTCGACCACCACCTGTCGCACGCGGCGGCGGCGGCGTTCTATTCCGGGTTTCCCGAATGCGCCGTCATCACCATGGACGGCGAGGGCGACCTCGACATGCACTACACGGCGAGCCACTTCCGCGACGGGCGCCTGGCGTGCCTGCACGTCGGCGACACGCCGGGCAATTCGCCCGGCTACTTCTACATGGACGTCACCGAGCTGCTCGGCTTCCGGCCCCTGCGCCACGAGGGCAAGGTGCTGGGACTGGCGGCCTTCGGCAAGCCGGACGCGCTGCTGCCGGCATTCCGCAGGGCGATGCGCGTCTCCGCCGACGGGCTCAACTTCGATTCCGACTTCGCCGGCCGGCCCAACGCGCTCGAGGATCGCAAGGCGTTCCTTTCCGAGGCGATCCGCGGCCACTCGCGCGAGGACGTGGCGGCCGCCGCGCAGACGGTGTTCGAGGAGACCATCGTCGCGGTGGCGCGCAACTTCCTGCGCCAGACCGGCCAGAAGCGCCTGGCGGTCAACGGCGGCGTGTTCGCCAACGTCAAGCTGAACCAGCGCATCGCCGCGCTGGCGGAGTGCGAGTCCCTGTTCGTCTTTCCCGGCATGTCGGACACCGGCAACAGCGTCGGCTCGGCGCTCCTGGTGCAGGACCGCCTGCGCCCCGGCTACCTGCGCGACAAGGCGTCGCGGCTCGACACCGTCTACTGGGGCCCGGAGCCCACGCGCGAGGAGATCCGCGCCGAGCTCGAGGCGCGCGGCGTCGCCTACGAGGAGCCGGGCATCGAGGGCGTGACCGAGCGCACCGCGCAGGCGATGCACGCGGGCCAGGTCGTCGGCTGGTTCCAGGGCGCGATGGAGTTCGGGCCGCGCGCGCTGGGCAACCGCTCGATGGTGGCCGCGCCCACCGACCGCTCGATCAACGACTGGTTCAACGTGCGCCTGGAGCGCAGCGAGTTCATGCCGTTCGCGCCCTCGGCCCTGGCCGAGTACGCCGACGCCGTGTTCGAGAACGTCGAGCCGGGCCGGCACGCGGCCGAGTTCATGACCATCACCTTCGACGTGCGGCCCGAATGGCAGCCGAAGATCCCCGCGGTGGTCCACGTGGACGGCACCGCGCGGCCGCAGCTGGTGCGGCGCGACCGCAATCCGAAGTACTGGGCGCTGATCGAGCGCTACCGGCAGCTCTCCGGCATCCCGCTGATCCTCAACACCAGCTTCAACGTCCACGAGGAGCCGATCGTCTGCGGGCCCAAGGAGGCGGTGCAGGCGGTGGTCGACCAGCGCGTCGACCACCTGGCGATCGGCCCGTTCTGGGTCGACGGCGCGCAATTCGGCAAGGCGGATTGACCATGGCACTGGTGCAGGGCGAGAAACTCAAGGGCGCGGCCAAGGTGCGCGCGATCCCGGTCAAGGTCGTCGGCGCCGAGCCGCTGAAGAAGCCCGACTGGATCCGCGTGCGCGCCGGCTCGCCCTCGACCCGCTTTGCCGAGATCAAGCGCATCCTGCGCGAGCACGAACTGCACACCGTGTGCGAGGAAGCCTCGTGCCCCAACATCGGCGAGTGCTTCGGCAAGGGCACCGCGACCTTCATGATCATGGGCGCGATCTGCACGCGCCGCTGCCCGTTCTGCGACGTCGGCCACGGCCGCCCCAACCCGCTCGACGCCGACGAGCCGGCGAACCTCGCGCGCACGATCGCCGCGCTCAAGCTTTCGTACGTGGTGATCACCTCGGTCGACCGCGACGACCTGAAGGACGGCGGCGCGCAGCACTTCGTCGACTGCATCCGTGCCGTGCGCGAGGCGTCGCCGGCCACGCGCATCGAGATCCTCACGCCGGACTTCCGCGGCCGGCTCGACCGCGCGCTGGGCATCCTGGCCGCCGCGCCGCCGGACGTGATGAACCACAACCTCGAGACCGTGCCGCGCCTGTACAAGGAGGCGCGGCCGGGATCGGATTACCGGCAATCGCTGAAGCTCCTGCTCGACTTCAAGTCCGCGCATCCCGACGTGCCGACCAAGAGCGGGCTGATGCTGGGCCTGGGCGAGCGCGACGAGGAGATCCTCGAGGTGATGCGCGACATGCGCGAGCACCGGATCGACATGCTGACGCTGGGCCAGTACCTGGCGCCGTCAGGCCACCACCTGCCGGTCAGGCGCTATGTCGAGCCCGCGGTGTTCCGCATGTTCGAGGCCGAGGCGGCGAAGATGGGGTTCGCGCACGCGGCCTGCGGCCCGATGGTGCGCTCGAGCTACCACGCGGACGTGCAGGCGCATGGGGCCGGGGTGGTTGGCGAGCGCGGATAGGTCGCCGGCCCGTCCGTCAGGGCCGGCCGGCGGGACAGGCCTCGCGGGCTCGCCGCACCGCTGCCGCGATTTCTGCGGCGTCCTCGGGCCGATCGGTCAGGTAGGCATCCGTCGCGGCCAGGGCGCGTGCGAATCCGGCCTCGAGGTCACCTGACCGCGCGTCCGCGAGCAGTCCGACGATGCGGCGGCCGACCGCAGGGGTGTAATGCGAGCCGTCGATGAAGTGGCGCGGCTCGGTCAGGTCGCCCGCGGCCGGCACCGGCTCGCCGACCCAGGCAGGATCGAACGGGTAGATCAGCACGAACGGCGAGCGCCCGGCGCGCGCGGCCTCTTCGCGGTTGACCGCATCGACCGCGCGCAGCCACGCGCGGTAGGCGTCGATCAGGCCCGCGGCGCGCGCGAGTCCGATGAGGCGCGCATGCTCGGGCGAGAAGAACATGCGCACCTCGACGCCGCGCGCATGCGCGCCGCGCAGCAGGCGGCGCAGGTGTTCGAGGCCGGCGCGCGCGGCCTCCGTGGGGGCGAGTTCGAAGCGGCACGCCGGACGCACCAGGTAGTAGTCGCGCGCATAGATGTCCTCGATCTCGCCGAACATGCGGCGCATGCCGCCGCGCCGCGCGGTGTGGCCCGGATCGATCAGCGCCGTGCCGTGCGCGGTCGGCTGCCAGATCGCCGGGTCGACGCGGTGCTGCTTGGTGGCGGTCTTGAGCGAGGCGTTCAGGGTGTCCGACGAGAACGTCGTCTTGACGAGCAGGCGCCACGGATGGTGCAGCGCCTCGCGCAGGCCGCAGTCGGCCGGGATGCGCGCGGCATTGGCGGCGAAGAAGTCGAGCCCGATCACGACGCGCTCGAGGCGGCCGCCGGCGGCGGCGACCTCGAAGGCGTCGGCGACGTCGCACAGCGTCGCACCGGGCAGGCCGAGGTTGGCGGCAGGCCGGTCGCCGGCAAGCTCGCGCGTGTCGATGCCGGCCAGCACGCGCGAGGAGCCGAGCACCGCGACCTGCGGCCGCACCAGGTGCGCGCGCAGCGGCAGCGCGATGTGCCAGTAGTTGAGCACTTCCGGCTTGTAGCGGTTCACGCCCGGCAGGCGCGCCGCGAAGAAGATGCCCATCGGGTCGACGACGAGGTTCGCCAGCGCCGCGGCGACGAGCGTTGCGAGGGCGAAGCCGATGACCTTCATCAGAACTGGAAGTACAGGAACGGCGAGTTGCGGTGAAAGGTCAGCATGCCGGCGCCGAGCAGGAAGCCGGCCGCGAGCCACCAGCGCCAGACCGGGCGGAAGGCGAGGCGGCCCGCGGCTTCGGGCAATCCCGCGGGCAACGCGGCGGGCAACCCCGCGGGCAGCGCCGGGCGCTCGTGGCGGAACAGTTCGACGACGTTCGGGGCCCACCAGGCGCACGCGGCGAGGAGCGCGAGCAGCAGCGCACCGCGCCGCCAGTTTTCGGTCGCGGTGGCGGCGGCCTCGGCCGACGACAGGCCGGCCATGGCTTCGAGCATGACGCCGGCGGCGGCGAAGCTCTCGGCGCGGAAGAACACCCAGGCCACGACCACCGCGGCGAACGTCAGCAGTCGAGCGCGCCAGCCGGCGAACAGCCGCGCCAGCGCGGGCCGGCCCGTGCACGCGGCGCGCCAGCCGTGGTTGACGATCAGATACGCCCCGTGCAGCGCGCCCCAGGCGACGAAGGTCCAGCCGGCGCCGTGCCAGAGCCCGCCCAGCAGCATCGTGGCCATCAGGTTGGCGTGGCGCCGCCACGGGCCGTGGCGGTTGCCGCCGAGCGGGATGTAGAGGTAGTCGCGCAGGAAGCGCGACAGCGTCATGTGCCAGCGGCGCCAGAAGTCGACGATCGAGGTCGCCTTGTACGGCGAGGCGAAGTTCTGCGGCAGGCGCACGCCGAACATCAGCGACAGGCCGATCGCCATGTCGCTGTAGCCGGAGAAGTCGAAATAGAGCTGGAAGGTGTAGGCGAGCGCGCCGCCCCAGGCTTCCGCGGCGGTGAGCGCGCGCCCGGCGGCGGCGGCGCCGAACACCGCATCGGCATAGGGCGCGATGGTGTCGGCGAGCAGCGTCTTCTTGGCCAGCCCGAAGGCGAACACCGCGAGGCCGACGTTGAGCAGATGCGCGTCGCGCCGGTGCATCGCGGCGCCGGCGAACTGCGGCATCATCTCGCGGTGGTGCAGCACCGGCCCGGCGATCAGGTGCGGGAAATAGGTGACGAAGAGCGCGAAGTCGGTCGCCGACAGGTCGTCGACCTCGCCGCGATGGATGTCGACAAGCAGTGCGACCTGGGTGAAGGTGAAGAACGAGATGCCCAGCGGCAGCACCAGGTGCAGCAGGCCGGCCTCGGTGCCGGCGAGCGCATTGACGGTGCCGATGAAGAAGTCGGCGTACTTGAAGTAGCCGAGCAGCGCGAGATTGGCGCCGACCGCGAGCCCCAGGGTGGTGCCGGTCGGCCGCGCCGCGCGCCGCAGCGCCAGCAGGCGCCGCGCGACGCCGTAGTTGCAGGCGATCGAGGCGGCGAGCAGCGGCACGTAGCGCAGGTCCCACCAGCCGTAGAAGGCGAGCGAGGCCAGCGCCAGCGCGAGGTTGGCCGCCACGGCGTTGCGCGCGGCAAGGGCGTGGAACAACCCGTAGGTCGCCGGCAGGAACACCAGCAGGAAGGCGTAGGAATTGAACAGCATGGCGTCGCGGCATCCCCCGGCGCCGCGGCCTCGCTTCAGAAGACGCCGAGGATTTTAAGCGGGAGGTAGACGACCATCACCAGCACGATCACCAGCGCAACCGCCGCCAGCGCGCGGGTGAGCGGCGAGGGATTCTCCGGCATCGGCCAGGTGGCGGGATCCCAGCGGTCCATCCACACCCAGCGGCGCTCGGCCGGCTCCGCCCGGTCGCGCTCGTCCGGCGTCACGACGCCTCCTCCTTGAGCGCCGCGGCGATGATCGGCAGCATGCGGTCGAAATCGATCTCGCCGAGATGGCGCAGGATCACGCGGCCGCGCCGGTCGACCAGGAAGGTCGCCGGCACCGCGGCGACGTTGCCGAAGCGCGCCGCGATCTCGCCGCGCGCGTCGAAGGCGACGTGGAACGGCAGCTGGAAGCGCGCGACGAAGTCCTGCACCAGGTGCGGCGGGTCGTACTGCATCGCCACCGCGACGGTCTCGAAGCCGCGGCCGGACAGGCGGCGCCAGGTGTCGGCCAGCTGCGGCATCTCGCGCACGCACGGCGCGCACGAGGTGGCCCAGAAGTTCACCAGCACCACGCGGCCGCGCAGCGCGCTCATGTCGATGAGTTCGCCGCGGACGGTGGCGAAGCGCACCTCGGGCACCTCCTTGACGCCCGAGAAGATGCGCTGCGCGGTGACCCCGAGGATCAACAGGGCTATTGCAAAGGCCAGCGCAATCGGGCTAAATCGCCGGATCGGATGCATGAACACCAGGGGAATGGCAATGGCAGGCAAGTGTACGCCGCTGACGGCATGGGTGGTCTCCGCGGCGCTGGCGCTGGGCGCGGCGGCGCCGGCGCTGGCGGTGTCGTGGAGCGACATCACCAACCAGGACGCGGTGGCCGGGCTCAAGTCGGCCCTCAACACCTCGACGCTGAAGGCGGTCGAGAAGCTCGCGGTCGCCAACGGGTTCTGGAACAACCCGAAGGTGAAGATCCCGCTGCCCGGCTACCTCGAGGACGCGCGCGGGGTGATGAACGCGATGGGCATGAAGAAGCAGGCCGAGGAACTGCACCTGGCGATCAACCGCGCGGCCGAGTCGGCCGTCGGCGAGGCCAAGCCGGTGTTCGTCAACGCCATCAAGTCGATGAGCGTGCAGGACGCCAAGGGCATCATCAGCGGCGGCCAGGATTCCGGCACCCAGTTCTTCAAGAGCAAGACCTCGGACACCCTGCGCGCGAAGTTCCTGCCCATCGTCAAGAAGGCGACCGAGCGGGTGGGCCTGGCGCAGAAGTACAACGACCTGGCGTCCAGGGGCTCGAAGCTCGGCCTGATCAAGGGCGACCAGGCCAGCGTCGAGACCTTCGTCACGCAGAAGGCCCTGGACGGCCTGTTCCTGATGATGGCCGAGGAGGAGAAGGCGATCCGCGCCGACCCGGTCGGCAAGGGCACCGACATCGTCAAGAAGGTGTTCGGCGCCCTCGGCAAGTAGCGCTGCGCCCGGGACGTCCGGGCGGCGCGCGTCAGTCGCCGGCGGCCGCCTGGCGCAGCCGGAAGCGCTGCAGCTTGCCGGTTTCGGTGCGCGGCAGCGCGGCCATGAACTCGATCGCGCGCGGATACTTGTACGGGGCGATGCCTGCCTTCACGTAGTCCTGCAGGGCCCGGACCATGGCGGCGTCGCCCTTGCGGCCCGGCTTCAGGACCACATAGGCCTTGACGATCTGCCCGCGCTCGGCATCGGGCGCGCCGACCACGCCGCATTCGGCGACATCGGGGTGGGCCAGCAGGCAGGCCTCGACCTCGGGGCCGGCGACGTTGTAGCCGGCGGTGACGATCATGTCGTCGGTGCGCGCCTGGTAGAAGAAGTAGCCGTCGGCGTCCATCAGGTAGGCGTCGCCGGTCAGGTTCCAGCCGTTCTTCACGTAGTCGGCCTGGCGCGGGTCGTCCATGTAGCGGCAGCCGGTCGGGCCCTTCACGGCGAGCCGCCCGATGACGCCGGGCGGGCAGGGGTTGCCGGCGTCGTCGACCACACGCGCCTGGTAACCGGGAATCGCGTAGCCGGTGGCGCCGCGGCGCACCGTCTCCGGGGTGTGCGAGATGAAGATGTGGATCATCTCGGTCGCGCCGATGCCGTCGATGAGCTCGATCCCGGTGGCCTTCTTGAACAGCTGCCGCGTGGCGTCGGGCAGCGCCTCGCCCGCGGAGACGCACTTGCGCAGCGAGCCGATGTCGTGCTTCTTCGCCAGCGCCGCCATCTGGCGATAGAAGGTCGGCGCGGTGAAGCAGGTGGTCGCCCGGAACGCCGCGATGGTGGCGAGCAGCGAGTCCGGCGTCGCCTTCTCGGTGAGCACGGTCGAGGCGCCGTAGCGCAGCGGGAACGCGAGCATGCCGCCGAGGCCGAAGGTGAAGGCGAGCGGCGGGGTGCCGCAGAAGATCTCGTCGGGGCGGACCTTGAGAATGGACTGCGGAAAGCAGTCGCACATCGCGACGACGTCGCGGTGGAAGTGCATCGTGCCCTTGGGCACGCCGGTGGTGCCCGAGGTGAACGCGATCAGCGCGATGTCGTCGGCGGCGGTGTCGACGGCGCGGAAGTCGCCCGGCTTTTCGCGCAGCATCATGTCGAGCGAACCGAACTCGCCGTCGTTGAAGTAGCAGATGCGCTCGAGCGAGTCGCAGTAGAACTCGCCGTTCGGATTGGTGCAGGTGGCGAGGTCCTGCCACAGCGCGACGTCGCACAGCGCGATGCGCGGCCGCGCGCGCGCGATGATCGGCGCGAGGTCGCGCGCGCGCAGGAGCGGCATGGTCGCCACGGCGATCAGCCCCGCCTTGACCACCGCGAGCCAGCAGGCCGCCATCATCGGGTTGTTGGGCCCGCGCAGCAGCACGCGCTCGCCCGGCACCAGGCCGAGGTCCTCGACCAGGACCCGCGCGATCTGGTTGACCCGGTACTGCAGCTGCGCATAGGTGGCGCAGGTCGGCACGCCGTCGACGAGCTGCCACAGCGCCGGCCGGTCGGCGTGGCCGCACTCGACCTGGCGGTCGAGCAGCTCGGCGGCGGCGTTCAGGCGCGGCGGATACTGGAGTTCCGGCAGATCGAACACCAGGTCCGGCCATTGCGCGGCCGGCGGCAGGCGGTCGCGCGCGTAGGTGTCGACGTGGGCGGTGTGGGTCATCTCGTTTCCGGGGCCGGGGGTGAGGGGGTGGGGGTGGGGGTGGGGAAAGGCGAGCAGGTCAGCCGGCCGCCTTCAGCGCCTCGCGCGCGATGATGATCTTCTGCACCTCGGTGGCGCCCTCGTAGATGCGCAGCGCGCGGATCTCGCGGTACAGGCGCTCGACGATCCGGCCGGAGGTCACGCCGAGGCCGCCGAAGAGCTGCACCGCGCGGTCGATCACGATCTGGGCGTTCTCGGTGGCGGTCATCTTGGCCATCGCCGCCTCGCGCGTGGTGCGCTCGCCGCGCACGTCGCGCAGCCAGGCGGCGCGGTAGGTCAGGAGCGCCGCGGCGTCGATCAGCGTCGCCATGTCGCCGATCGCGGCCTGGGTCAGCTGCAGGTCGGCCAGGCGCGCGCCGAACATCGGGCGCGCCTGCGCGCGCGCCAGCGCCTCGTCGAAGGCGCGGCGCGCGAAGCCGAGGGCGGCGGCCGCCACCGAGCTGCGGAAGATGTCGAGGTTGCCCATCGCCAGCTTGAAGCCCTGGCCCTCCGCGCCGATCAGGTTGGCCGCGGGGATGCGGCAGCCGTCGAAGGCGAGGGTGGCCAGCGGATGCGGCGCGATGACGTCGATGCGCGCGGCGATCGACAGCCCGGGCGTGCCGGCGTCGACGACGAAGGCGCTGATGCCGCGCGCGCCGCGGCTGTCCGGGTCGGTGCGGGCGAAGACCACGTAGAAGTCGGCGATGCCGCCGTTGGAGATCCAGGTCTTGGTGCCGTCGAGCACCCAGGCGTCACCGTCGCGCCGCGCGCGGGTCGACATCGCGCCGACGTCCGAGCCGGCGTCGGGCTCGGACAGGGCGAAGGCGGCGATGGCATCGCCCGCCGCCACGCGCGGCAGGTAGTGCGCGCGCTGCGCCGCGCTGCCGGCGAGCGCGATCACGCCGGAGCCCAGGCCCTGCATCGCGAAGGCGAAGTCGGCGAGGCCGTCGTGGTAGGCGAGGCGCTCGCGCAGGATGCACAGCGAGCGCGATTCGAGCGCGTCGAGCGCGCCGCCGTGGGCCTTCGGCACCGCGTAGCGCGCGAGCCCGGAGGCGCCGAGGCGCCGCACCAGGTCGCGGCAGGCGGCATCGGTGGCGTCGCGCCCGGCGGCGCCGGATTCGCCATGGACGACGTCGGCCAGTCCCTGCGGGGCCCAGGCGTCGATGCGCGCGGCCAGCGCGCGATGGGCGGGGTCGAAGAACGGCCAGTCGAGATAGGCGGTGTCCATGGCGGGGCGCGTCGGTCCGGTGGCTTCTGCGGTCGCGTCAGGTGCCTTCGAACACCGGCTTCTGCTTGGCGACGAACGCGTGGTAGGCGCGGTGGAAGTCCTGCGTCTGCATGCAGATCGCCTGGGCCTGCGCTTCCGATTCGATCGCCTCGTCGATCCCCATGTCCCACTCCTTGTGCAGCTGCGCCTTGGTCATGCCATGGGCGAAGGTGGGGCCGGCGGCCAGCGATTCGGCGAGCGCGCGCGCCTCGGCCGGCAGGTCGGCGGCGCTCACCAGGCGGTTGAAGAAGCCCCAGCGCTCGCCTTCGTCGGCGCTCATGCTGCGCCCGGTGTAGAGCAGTTCGGCGGCGCGCCCCTGGCCGATGATGCGCGGCAGGATCGCGCAGGCACCCATGTCGCAGCCGGCCAGCCCGACGCGGGTGAACAGGAAGGCGGTCTTGGCCGCCGGCGTGCCCAGGCGCAGGTCGGCCGCCATCGCGATGATCGCCCCGGCGCCGGCGCAGATCCCGTCGACGGCGGCGATGATCGGCTGCGGGCAGTGGCGCATCGCCTTGACCAGGTCGCCGGTCATGTGCGTGAAGTCCATCAGCGCCGGCATCTTCATGTGGGTCAGCGGGCCGATGATCTCGTGGACGTCGCCGCCCGAGCAGAAGTTGCCGCCGGCGCCGGCGATCACCACCACCTTGATGTCGGTCGCGTACTGCAGGGCGCGAAACAGGTCGCGCAGTTCCGCGTAGGACTCGAAGGTGAGCGGGTTCTTGCGCTCGGGGCGGTTCAGCGTCACGGTGGCGACGCGCCCCTCGGCGGCGAAGCCGAAGTGGCGGGCACGGTAGTCGGCGAAGCTGCGCCGGTGGGTGAACGAATGGTCGGGCGCCGGGTTCATGCAATGTCCTTCAGGCAGGGAAAGCGGTTCGAACGGCGCGCGGGCGCGCGCCGGCTGGATTCAGGCCTCGCGCGTGACGCTGGCCTTGAGGCGGCCGAGCAGGCGGTACAGCTGGGCGCGCTCGTCGTCGCCGAGCCCGTCCATCATCGCCACCACCCAGGATTCGTGCTGCGCGGCCATGCGCGCGAACGCCTCGCGGCCGGCCGCGGTCAGGCGGATGCGCATGGCGCGGCGATCGGCGGCATCGGGCTCGCGCACCACCAGCCCCTCCTGGCCGAGCTGGTCGGCGATGCCGGTGACGTTGCCGCCGGTGACCATCATGCGCTGCGACAGCTCGCCCATCTTCAAGCCGTCGCCGTGCTTGTAGAGCTGCGCCATCAGGTCGAAGCGCGGCAGGGTCACGTCGAACGCGCGGCGCAGGTTGGCACGGACGGCGGCCTCGATCAGGTTGGTGCAGGTGAGCAGGCGCAACCACAGGCGCAGGGCTTCGTGGTCGTCGCCTTCGGCGCGGGTTTCGTGATCCAGCGGCACGGCATCGGCCGGCGCTTCCACGATGCGCAAATCGTCTTCCATGGAAATACTTTAGATTTCAAATAACGAGGTGTCAAGGAATGTTGGCGGGATCGGACATTCCCACGGCGCCCGGGTAACGCCACTGGTCGAGGCGGCGGGAGCGCACGCCATCGACGGCGTCACCGGCGCCGACGCCATCGCAGGCGGTCGCGAAGCGGTTGCTATCATGCGCCATCTCCAACACGCCCGAGCCCGCGAACGCGCGGCCCCCGCCATGGAACTCTCCCCGCAACTGCGGCAGCTGCGCGACTTCTACTACAAGACCGGGCTCAAGCTGCCGCCGGAGAAGGACTTCGTGCGCGGCGAGCGGGTCATCGACCGGCCGGCGTTCTTCACGCTCGAGCACCTGCGCACGCATCTGAACAACCCGCTCCTGCGGCCCGAGTACTTCAAGATCTACTGGCAGGGCAAGGTGGTCGACTGCAGCCGCGCCATGGGGCACAAGGTGGTGCAGGGCGACGAGCTGCCGTTCCTCAACAAGGGCATCATCGAGGAGTACCTCGCCAACGGCGCGGCCGTGGTGCTCGAGGCGATCGACATCTTCGAGCCGATGATCAATGCCATGTGCGCGGCCATCGATGCCGCCGGCGAGGCCGTGCTGTCGAACTCCGTCGCGTTCTTCTCGCAGGCCAAGGGCGGGGAGGCGTACCGCGGCCACGTCGACACCGCCGACGTGCTCGTGGTGCAGCTGGCGGGCCGCAAGCGCTGGTTCGTCCATGAGCGCCAGAAGCCGCGCTGGATCGACCTGCACGAAATGGAGCCGCCGGCGATGGGACCGGTGCAGGCGGAGTTCGTGATGGAACCCGGCGACGTGATCTACCTGCGCAGCTACACCCCGCACCGCGTGGAGACGGCCGACGACTTCTCGCTGCACATGGCGTTCGACATCTGCGACCGGCGCATCAACGCCGACACCGCGCTGCACCTGCTGCTCCAGCGCTACAACACCGACGCCGCGCCGACCTACACGCCGACGCCCGAGGTGGTCGACAAGCTCATCGCGCAGGCCCAGTCGAAGGCGTACCGCGACGGCCTCGCCGAACTCGGCGCCGCGCAGGCGGCCAACTACAAGCGCGCGCGCGCGCTGTTCGGCGCGAACCGGGTCACGGCGCTCGACGCCCTGATCGCGCGCGAGGCGACGCGCCGCAAGTAGCGCATCGGCTGCGCGCGTCGCGGGTCGCGGAAGACACGGCGCACCGCGCCGTGGCCGTTGCGGTCCTGTTGCGCGGGTCGCCCGGCACGCCGGTGCCTTGCCTCCTGGGAAGAGGCCGAGGCAATGCCAATGTCATGCGGAAATCGCCTGTTGCACGAAAGCCACAAAGAGGCGCGAATCGCCGGCAATAAGTCACCAAAAACTTGGCTAGGCAGAGGCGGTTTGGGACAATCCGGCCAAGCCCCCCGCTTCTAGGACGGGGGGTGGATTTTTAGTGGCAACGAGTTCGCGACAGCGCTCACACGATATATCCGTGAATTCGAAACCGCTCCCTTTATTCACAGAGGAGATTTACATGCAGAAGAAACTTCTCGCCGCTGCCGTCCTGTCCGCCCTCGCTGGCGGCGTTTCGGCGCAATCGGCGAATGTCACGCTGTACGGCACCCTGCAAGGCAGCTTCGAGTTCGCCAGCGCGACTGGTGCTGACGGCACGGCGGCCGCGCCGGCAGGCTCGGCAAGCTCGACCCGTACTGGTGCCCTTGGCCTGGCCTATTCCGCCAACCCGGCCAGCCAGTCGACCCGCACCCGCATGAACCCGGCCGGTTCGAACTTCGGCCTGCGTGGCTCGGAAGACCTCGGCAACGGCATGTCGGCCTGGTTCCAGATCGAGATCGCCACCACCCTCGGCGCGCCCCCGCCCAACGCCGGCGTCAACCACGGCAACGCCCCGTCGTTCCGCAACACCGCGGTCGGCCTGCGTTCGAACACCTGGGGTTCGATCGGCTTCGGTTCGTGGGATACCCCGTTCAACCTGATCGCGGTCTCGACCGCGCAAGCCAATGGCCGTAGCGGTGCCGCTTCGACCGGCTTCCAGGCCAACCTGCTCGGTGCTACCACGTTCGGCTACGGTGCCTGGTCCGCGCAGAACGCGGCCAACGCCTGCTTGGCTGCCGCTGGCGGCGGTGCGAACGCCGGCTGCTTCAACTACGGCACCAACTTCGACCGTCGGGAGCGCGGTGGCCTGATGTGGTGGTCGCCCAACTGGAACGGCTTCGAGGCGCGCGTGCACTACCACGCCACCATGGACGGCAACGCCGTCACCGCGGACAACCGCGTCAACGGTGGCCCGGCGCTCAAGCCGAACATCTGGAGCATGTCGCTGGCCTACACCAACGGCCCGCTGGCCGTCGGCTATGCCTATGACCGCCAGAACGACATCCTCGCCTACGGCGTGAACCTGGCTGGTGGTTACGCTGCAACGGGCGTCGGCACCGGCGCGTTTACGCTGGCCGGCGGCGCGGGTGCGGCTGCGGCCAACATGTCCGGTTCCAAGGGCACCGGCCATCGCCTCGGCGGCAAGTACGCGTTCAACCTCGGCGGCGGCTCGTCGATCGGCGTCAGCGCGATGTGGGAATCGCTGAAGTGGACGATGAACTACACCAACCAGGCTGCGGCTGCGGTGGATCTGTCGGAGCTCAAGAAGACCGCTTGGCGTCTGCAGGGTAACTTCACGACCGGCAAGCACTTCTTCGGTCTCGAGTACACCCGTGCCAACGAGCTCAAGGGCAGCATCGCCGGCGGCAACGGCTTCAACGGCGGCGGCACCGACGCGCGCGGCATCATCCTGTCGTACAACTACATGATGTCCAAGCGTACCTCGCTGACCGCGTACTACACCGACGTCAACAACAGCACCAACGCCAACTACTCGGGTATCGTCTTCGGTGGCATCGCCACCGCGGCCGGCGCCGATCCGAAGTACTACGGCCTGTACGTGCGTCACGCGTTCTGATCCGGTTTCGACCAGTTCAGTTCGACCAGAACGGGCGCCTTCGGGCGCCCGTTTTTTTTGGGTGGCGACAGTCCGCCGCTCCTGGCGGCACGGGCCGCGACGAGTCGTCGCGCGTTCCGCGGCCGCTTGCCGATCCGCTCCGATCCGCTTGTCGATCCGCCCGTCTTGCGTCAGACTCTCCCTACCATGAGTCCCGATTCCCTGATCACCGCCTTCGACCGCGCCCTGCGCTCGGCCGCCTCGGTCACTGCGGCGACGCCGCTGCCGGCAGCGGCGCAGGCGCCCGGCGCCGAACTCACCGCGGAGGAACGGCACGAAGCCGCCGCGCTGATGCGCGTCAACCACGTCGGCGAGGTCTGCGCCCAGGCGCTGTATCACGGCCAGGCCGCGACCGCGCGCACGCCGGCGGTGCGCGCGCACATGGAGCGCGCCGCGACCGAAGAAGGCGCGCACCTGGCCTGGACTGCCACGCGCATCGCCGAACTCGGCGGGCGCACGAGCCTGCTCAATCCGCTCTGGTATGCCGGCGCCTTCGCGCTCGGCGCGGTGGCCGGGCGCCTCGGTGATCCGGTGAGCCTGGGCTTCGTCGCCGAGACCGAGCGTCAGGTCGAGCAGCACCTCGAGGGCCACCTCGGCCGCCTGCCCCACGCGGACCGGCGCTCGCGCGCGATCGTCGAGGCAATGCAGGCCGACGAGGTGCGCCACGCGCGCGACGCGGTCGCCGCCGGCGGGGTCGACCTGCCGTTCCCGGCGCGCCTGGCGATGAAGGCCATGGCCAAGGTGATGACGACGGTGGCGTACCGGCTCTGAGCCCGGGGCCTCAGGCGCGGCGCCTGGCCGCCTGCTCCTGGGCCAGCGCGCGCAGCTTCGCGTACTTGATCATGCTGTTGAAGCAGCCGATGCCGATGTGCACCAGGCCCGGCAGGCCGTCGAGGAAGCCAAGCCGCAGAAGGTAGAACTTCACGAAGCGGACGAGCGGGCTCAGCGCCACATGGACCCAGGTGGCGGACGCGCCGCGCGCGGCCAGCGCCTCGGCCTGCAGGGTGGTGTAGCGGTTCTGCTTGGCAAGGTAGGCCTCGAGGCTTTCGGCCGACTCGTGCAGCAGGTCGCCGGCCAGCGTGCCGACGGGCTCGGTGGTGACCACCTTTTCGTGCACCGCGTCATCGCTCCAGCGCGCGCGGTCGCGGCGGAACAGGCGCACCGACCAGTCCGGATAGCCCTCGCCATGGCGCAGGAAGCGCCCGAGAAAGCGATTGGCGCGGGCCATGCGCCAGACCGCGTGCGCGGGGGTTCCGGCAAGCACGGCCGGGATCGCGGCCTGCAGTTGCGGGCTGAGGCGTTCGTCGGCATCGAGGCACAGAACCCAGTCGTGCCGCGCCAGCCCCACCGCGCGCTGCTTCTGGGGGCCGAAGCCGGGCCAGTCGGACGCGGTCTCGACGCGGGCGCCGAGGCGGCGTGCCAGGTCGACGGTGCCGTCGCTGCTGCCGGAATCGAGCACCACGACCTCGTCGGCGAAGGCGACGCTCGCGAGGCAGTCGGCGAGCTGGTCCGCGGCATTGCGGGTGATGACGACGACCGAGAGCGGTGCGCGCGGCACGGGCGGGGAGGGGGGGGCCATGCGGCGGATATAATCGGCGCTTCCTTGGACGACTGCCGATCATGGCAATCGCGGCCGGTGCGCCCGGCGGCGGATTGTAAGCGATAGCGTTGGGCGCCGGCCGGCGCAGAGCGGTTCCGGGCGGCACCTGCAGGTGCGGAAAGGCATGGGGTCGCGGTCGCGGCCGATCCCCGGGGCGTCGCCCCGGGCGGCATGCCCGCAACGCCGGTTCGATCACCCTTCGACGGAATTCATGCAGCGCATCCTGCTGGTCAAGACCACTTCGCTGGGAGACGTCATTCACTGCCTGCCGGCGGCGAGCGACATCGCGCGCCTGTATCCGGAGGCCGCGATCGACTGGGTGGTCGAGGAGACCTACGTCGATGTCGTGCGCCTGCATCCGGCGATCGCGCGGGTGCTGCCGGTCGCGGTGCGGCGCTGGCGCCGCAGCCTGCGCGCGCGCCAGACGCGCGACGAGTTCGCCGCCTTTCGCCAGCAGCTGGCGCAGGCGCAGTACGACCGCGTGATCGATGTCCAGGGCCTGGCGAAGAGCGCGTTCCTGGCCCGCCTCGCGACCGGCGAGCGCCACGGGCTCGACCGTGCCAGCGCGCGCGAATGGATCGCGGCGCTCACCTACCATCGCCGCCATCACGTGCCGTGGACCCTGGGCGCGGTCGCGCGCAACCGGCAACTGGTCGGCGACGCGCTCGGCTATGCGCCCCAGGGCGCGCCGGACTTCGGCATCGCCGCGGCGCCGGCACGGTTCGACTGGCTGCCGGCGTCGCGCTACTGCGTCTGCCTGACCGGCACGACCGATGTCGCCAAGCTGTGGCCCGAGGAGCGCTGGGGCGAACTCGGCCGCGACCTCGCCGCCGCGGGCTGGCGCTGCGTGTTTCCCGCCGGGACCGACGGCGAGCGCGCGCGCGCCGGACGGATCGCGGCGGCGGTCGATGCGTCCGGTGCCGCCGCCGTGGTGGCGCCGGCGGCGAGCCTCGGCGAACTGGCCGGCGTGCTCGCCGGCGCCGACCTCGCCATCGGGGTCGACACCGGCCTCACGCACCTGGCCGCGGCGCTCGGACGGCCGACGGTGGGCATCTACTGCGGCACCAGCCCGCGTGCCACCGGGGTGATCGGGACGCGCGTCTGCAACGTCGGCGACGTCGCCAAGACGCCGACGTCGGCGGCGGTACGCGATGCCGCGGCGTCGCTCGCCGAGATCGCGGCGCCGGTCTGCCCGTAAACCGCGTCGACGTGGCGCGCGTCCTCTATTCGCTGCTGCTGTGGCTGGGCCTGCCGCTCGTGCTGGCGCGGCTGCTGTGGCGCGCGCGCGCCCAGCCGGACTACCTGCGCCACTGGCCCGAGCGCTTCGGCCGCTATGCGGGACGCGCACGCCAGCCGGTGATCTGGCTGCACGCGGTATCGGTGGGCGAGGCGCGCGCCGCCGCGCCGCTGGTCGAGGCGCTCGCCGCGCGCCATCCCGACCACGACCTCGTGGTCACCTGCATGACCCCGACCGGCCGCGCGACCGCGCAGTCGCTGCACGGCGCGCGCGCGCGGGTGGTCTACCTCCCCTACGACTACGGCTTTGCGGTGCGCGCCTTCCTGCGCCATTTCCGGCCGCGCCTGGGCCTGGTCGTCGAAACCGAGATCTGGCCCAACCTGATCGCGGCCGCACGCCGCGCCGGGGTGCCGGTCGCCCTGGTCAGCGCGCGCCTGTCGGCGCGCTCGGCGCGGCGCTACGCGCGCGTCGCGGCGCTCGCGCGGCCGGCCTTCGCCGGCCTCGCCTGGGTGGGAGCGCAGACCGCGCCCGATGCCGAGCGCCTGCGCGGCGCGGGTGCCGCCGCGCCGGTGGTCACCGGCAACCTCAAGTTCGACATCGAACCGGACGCGTCCCTGCTCGCGCTGGGCCGCGGATGGCGCGCGGGGCTTGGCGGCCGCCGGGTGGTGCTGGCGGCGAGCACACGCGACGGCGAGGAGGCGCTGCTGCTGCCGGTGCTGTGCGCGCTCGCCGCCGCCGGGCATCTGGTCGTGGTGGTGCCGCGCCATCCGCAGCGCTTCGACGAGGTGGCGGCCCTGCTGGCGGCCGGCGGCCTCGCGCTCGCGCGGCGCAGCGCCGCGGCACCGCCGCCGCCCGCCTGCGCGGCGTGGCTCGGCGACAGCCTGGGCGAGATGGCAGCGTATTTCGCGATGGCCGACTGCGCCTACATCGGCGGCAGCCTGCTGCCGTTCGGCGGCCAGAACATGATCGAGGCGGCCGCATGCGGCTGCCCGGCCCTGTTCGGTCCGCACACCTGGAACTTCCTCGAGGCTGCCGACGCGGCGGTGGCGGCCGGCGCGGCGATGCGCGTCG